>DAIPJX010000133.1:0-6738 GCA_036770065.1 Planctomycetota bacterium | reverse complement strand
GGCCAACGCGAAAAAAAACGCCGCCAATCCGATCATAACCCCGGTTCGTCGACGCCACAGGCGTTTTTGTACACCATTGAGCATTTTGCACCCTTTTGCACCCAGTGCCAGTCCACCCGTTCGGGCGATGGCAGCGCGAGACAGCTTCTTTCATAGTATCGGCCAAAAGCCCCCGCGCCTTCACATAAACATCGCGGATATCCGACTGAACCGCCGCGTCGAACAGGTCGATAACAATGATATATGGTATCCGGCGGGGAATAAGGAATGGAAGCAATGGAACAGGTTGGCGTTACCCATGACACGGAATCGCCCGAACCGGCTGCGATGGGGGGGGAAGTTGAATCCACGCCGGCGGCGGGGCGCACGGCCCGGCATCCCCTTTCGTGGGACAACTACATTAGAAGCCTGTTTCTCCTGTTCGTGACAGGAACGCTGGCCTGCCTCGCCTATCCGCCGGGCATGATCCGCATGTCGATGATTTGGTCGTTTGCCAGCCCGTCGCAAGGCGAAAGCCTGAACTGGAAGCCAAATCCGGCGCCCCCCGAACCGGAGCGGGAAATCATCACATCGCCCATTCCTTCGGAATGGCGGCTCAACCCCGGCTATTCGGTCAACCGGGCCGTCGGCGACAAAGCCGACACCAAGTTCACCGGCCTCGCGCGCGGCGTTATCGCGCAAAACAAATGGTCGCGTTTCAGCGTCAATCCCTGGACATGGCGGGATAACGTTTCGTCCCGGCGCAAGGACGAAGCGCTCGCCTTCAATCAGCCGCCGCAAAAATCCGCTTCGCCGTTCCGTGCCGGCGAATACGATGTCTGGCCGGAAACAAGGCCCGATCCGGTTGTCGCCGTCACGCCCGCGACGCCATTCACGCCAATGCCCGCGTCCCAACCAGGGGCGCTTGTGAGCGCCATTCCTCCTCTGGAAAGCACACTGCCGGTTTTGAACGCCGCGCCGCAACAGCCGGCGGAACCCATGGTCGCCGTACCCGCGATTGCCGCGGGCGAACCGTTGCCGCCTCTCGGCGCATTGCAACCAATCCAATCGCCCACCGTGCCGGAAACGCCGATCGTATCCGCACCCGGGGCGACCGCCGAACCGGCCCAGCCGCGGGTTGACTGGAAAAACACCGAAATCACCGGACCAATCCCCGGCGCGTATTTGACCATTTATCCAAAATTGAAATTTGTCGGCTTGTGCGTTCCCGGCCAGGGGTATATACGGAAGTACAACCGGATCGGCGTTCCGTCCGATCTCGCCAATCCGAAGATGTCGGCACGGGACGGAAGAACGCCGTATGGCCGGTATTACATAGCCGAGCGCCACCGCGATGGCGACGGAGCGCGGCTTTACATCAGTTGGCCTTCGCCCGAAGACGCCAAGCGCATCGGCCTGGACGCGGGGAGCATGGCGCAAGTCGCCAATGCCTGGCGGCGTCAGGAACTTCCGCCGCAGGATACGGCGGCCGGCGGCGGCGTCGGCCTGAACGGGCTTCGCAACTGGGTTGACGTGACGGAAGGCGGCTTCGCGTTGGAAGAACCGCATATGGAAGAAATTTTCACAGCGCTGCCCGACAAGTCATGGGTTTTTATTCAGGAATAGGGCCATCCTTCCTCAGCACGGCATCAAGAGCAAGCAGCGTCTCCAACAGGCGCGGCAGTTCAGCCAGAGGAATCATGTTCGGCCCGTCGCATTTTGCCTGTTCCGGATTGTCGTGCACTTCCAGAAACAATCCGTCAACTCCGGCGGCCACCGCCGACCGCGCCAAAACCTGCGCCATTTCCCTGTCGCCGCCCGAACACTCGCCTTGCCCGCCGGGAAGCTGCACGCTATGCGTCGCATCGAACACGACCGGCATTCCGGTCTTCCGCATAATCGGGAGCGACCGCATGTCGGCGACCAGATTGTTATAGCCGAATGTCGCGCCGCGTTCGGTCAGAATAACGTTTTCATTGCCCGTCGACGCGATTTTCGCCACCACGTTCGCCATATCCCACGGCGCCATGAACTGGCCCTTTTTCACATTGACCGGCTTGCCCGCCTTGCCGCAGAGAACAAGAAAATCCGTTTGCCGGCACAGAAACGCGGGTACTTGCAGTACGTCCAGAACCGCCGCCGCCGGCTCAATATGATCCGGCTCATGCACGTCGGAAATCACGGGAACGCCGAGATCGTCTTTTATTCTTCGCAAAATCGACAACCCCGCCTCAAGCCCCGGCCCGCGGAATCCCTTGATGCTGCTGCGATTGGCCTTGTCGAACGAACTCTTGAACACAAACGGCATTGCAAACTCACCGGCGATCCGCATCAGACGTTCCGCCATTGAGCGTGCGTGCGTTTCAGATTCGATTGCGCATGGTCCCGCCATAAGCAAAAGCGGGCCGTTGCCGCCGATTTTCGTGTTTCCTATTTTTACAACCTTGGTTTTTCCAGGCATTGTACGCTCCCAACAGGGTGTTGTGCAAAAAATGTTTTTTTTCGTAACAAACCGTCATGCCGCGCCACTAGCGTTATGAAAAGGCGAGACAAGCGTTCCCACCACAGTAGGTGATACCAAAGCTTTGGCCCAAAAGAAAGAGGGAAATATCCCCAAACAGGAGAACACCATGAAACACGCAACATTCGCCATGCTGATGGCCGCACTTTTGTTAACTGGTTCCGTCACCGCCGCCCAAGCCGCCCAACCGGTCGTTCCGACAGACGGCCCGTCCTATGCCGGGCATATGGAGAGGGGCAACCACTTCGGCCCGCGCTATCGGGGGATGAACGACAACCGTTGGGGTCACAGAGGCGATCGCTGGAATCATGACCGTCGCGGGTTCGGCATGCATGGCAATCGTTGGGAAGCGCTCGATCTGACAGAGCGGCAACGCGCCGACATGATCGATCTCATGACAAAAAGGTACAAGGCGGAACTTGAACTTCGCATGGAAATGCGCGATCTGAGAAACGCGACCCGCGACGTTTGGGAAAGAGACACCGCAACGCAGGATGAAATCATCGCCGCAAACACCGCCCTCGGCGCTGCCAGGGGCAAGCTGGACGCGTTGCGCTACCAGTGCCGGGAAGAAATGAAAAGCATTCTGACCGAAGAGCAATTGCAAACGCTGGATGATCGCCGCTGCGGCCCGAACGGCGATCGCCCGCACCGCGCTCCATGGTTCCGCTAGACGTTCACCGGCTTGCATTGACAGGCAATCCGGCTTATACTGAGCATGTTGCGGCGGAGGCGGATCGGGATTCCGGTTTGGCCGCCGTCGCATCCCCGAAAACCGGATTGACGCTGAATGAAGGTGGCGACGCGGTTCGGGTTTTTTCTCCAGGCGGAACCGGCAGCGCATGCAGGAAGACGACGACCTCGATCTGGCTGATATTGACGCTATCCTCAACGGCGACGAAGAAGCGTATGCCGGTATAGTTGAGAGGCACACGCTGCGCATCCAAAAGCAAATGCGCAATTTCAGCCGCGATCCGCTGATCATGGAGGAATTGACGCAGGATGCTTTTGTCGAAGCATATACGAGCCTTGGATCTTTTCGGGGCGATGCGCCGTTCCGGCATTGGCTGGCGCGCATTGCGACCCTGACCGGATACAAATACTGGAAGAAGCGCGACAAGGAAAAACAAACGCTCCCCCTTTCCGGGAGCTTTGAACCGGCGGCGCCGGAAGAATCGGAGCCAGGCGATCCGGAAAGGGCGGCAAACGTGCTCTACGATTTGTTGGCGACGCTTCCGCCCGACGACCGAATGATAATGACGTTGATGTACCTCGAACAAATAGGACAGGAAGAAATCGCATCCCGGATGGGCTGGACCAGAGTAATGGTGGCTGTCCGCATTTATCGGGCGAAACAGCGCCTGAAAAAGCTGGGCGGCCAGGAACCATGGAAAGGACGGCTGGAATGGATACTGTCATAAAACAACTGGAACGCCTGGCGGAAATCGCCGCGGCCAGACAGGACCCCATGCCTCTGGATGCGGGCGGCGTCATGATGCGCATTCGCGGACTGGACACCGGCGTCGACATGCGCGAATCGTTGCCCATCCGCTTCTTTGCGGGCGGAGCCGCGGCTGTCGCGGCGGCGGCGGCCTTCGCCGCCATTATAGGAGTGCGGGCTTGGCAGGAAATCGCCAATCCGGGCATTGTTCCCATTGAATCCCTGGTAACACTGGACTCTTTTTTCGACTTGGTGCCATGAATCCCGAAAACATCCATCATCCCAAAACAGCGTCACGCGCGCGGCGCGGATATCTCAAGGCAGCGGTTTTGTTGCTCTTGGCGTTGTGCGCCGGCATCGTGATCGGCGCAAGCGGGACATTCATATATGTAAAACAGACGATGCGCAGATCTCCGCCCAAAGCGGAGCAATTGGGCAAATCCATAATGACGAGGATGTCGGAACGGGTCGCTCTTTCCGGCGACGAGAAACGACAAATCGAATCGATCATCGATTCGCATATGGAAATAGTGGAGGCGATCCGCCAGGAAACAATCGATCAGATACGGGGCGAATTCGACACCATGAACGACTCCATCGACACGGTACTCGGCGCCGAACGCTCCCAACAGTGGGAGGCGGATAAAAAACACCGGTACGGAAACATGTACCGGCACCCGGAAGAACGTCATGTCCGGCACAGCCGGCGCGGATCACACCGCTAACCATTCCCATCCCTCCCGTCGGCGCGGGAGGGTTTTTCTTGTCGTCTTATCGAAAAAATCATACGATATGCGTAGGTGAATCGCCCGTCCGACGCTACCAGTCGGACAGTTTGGGCAATGGAGACGAGACATGGAAAACGACAACCCCATAATAAACGCCATACTGCAACGAACCAGTATCCGCACCTATACGGATCGCCCGGTGGAGCGGGAACACATCACCACCATGCTCCGCGCGGCAATGGCCGCCCCATCCGGAAAAAATATCCAGCCTTGGGTTTTTCTCGTCGTCACCGATCATGACGTTTTGGACGATTTGGCCGACGTATTGCCCAACGGGTTGCTTCTCAAAAACGCTCCGGCCTGCATCATGGTCGGCGCCGACATGTTTGTCGCCGAAGCCGGAACTCCCGGACTGGACTATTGGAAGCTGGACTGCGCCGCGGCGGCCGAAAACCTGCTTCTCGCGGCCGGCGCTCTCGGGTTGGGCGCGGTGTGGCTTGGCGTTACGCCGGTACAGGGGCGCGTGCGGGACGTCAAGGAAATCCTCCGCTTGCCCGCGCACATCACGCCGATGTGCCTCGTGGCCGTCGGCTATCCGGAAGACCCGGAAACCGAAGCGAAAGACAAGTTCGACACATCGAAAATTCACTGGGAAAGGTGGTAATCCGGAATGAGCAAATTGATGATTGGCATTAGCGGCGTTCGCGGCGTTGTCGGCGACAACTTGACGCCCGAGCTGCTGGTGAACCTGGGGCAGGCATTCGGCACGTACGCCGACAGCGGAACCGTCGTCGTCGGGCGCGACACCAGGGCTTCGGGCGATATGGTGAAGCACGCCGTGTTTTCCGGGCTTCTGTCGGCGGGCTGCCGGATTGTCGACGTCGGCGTCTGCGGTACGCCGTCCGCCGCCATGATGGTCGGCAAGCTGAAGGCCGACGGCGGCATTGTCATTTCCGCCAGCCACAATACCATCGAATGGAACGCGCTGAAGTTTTTCCGCGCAGACGGCATTTACCTCAACCAGGAACAGGGCAGGCAGCTTCTGGACATTTACTATGGCGGCGATTCCGTCAAAGTCGGCTACGATAAGCTGCACGCGGTCGAGACAGACGATGGCGCGGTGGAAAACCACTTGGCGAGGGTCATGGACATTGTCGATGTGCCCGCCTTGAAAAAGCGGAAATTCCGTGTTGCCGTCGACTGCTGCAACGGCGCCGGTTCCGTCCTCGCCATCGAATTTCTGAAACGTACGGGCTGCGAAATCCATGGAATTGGTTGTGAAATGAACGGATTGTTTCCCCGCAATCCTGAACCAACCCGCAGTCATGTCACGGAAATTCTTGATGTCGTCAAAAAACAGGGATCCGATTTCGGTTTTGCCCAGGACGCCGACGCCGATCGCATCGCCTTCATCGACGAAAAAGGCGAGTATATCGGCGAGGAGTATAGTTTGTGCCTGGCGGCGCGCTATCGCCTGAGCCGCCAAAAAGGCCCTGTCGTCACCAACCTGTCCACTACCAGAATGGTCGACGATGTGGCCAGGGAATTTGACTGCCCCATCTATCGCACTCCCGTGGGCGAGGTCAACGTCGCCGAAACAATGCTGGAAAAAAGCGCTGTCATCGGCGGAGAAGGCAACGGCGGCGTTATCGATCCGCGCGTTCACTACGGCCGGGACGCCCTGACCGGCGCCGCGCTCATCATGCAGTACATGATGGAGACGGGAAAAACCCTCTCCCGACTGGCGTCTGAAATCCCCGCCTATCAAATGTCGAAGCAGAAAGTGGAAGCGTCGAAACGGAGCATTTCCCCCGTCCTGAAACAGCTCGCCGAGGAAAAAGCCCTGCATGTCGACGTGCAAGACGGCGTCAAGCTTGATTTTGAACAAGGCTGGGTCCACATCCGCCCGTCGAACACGGAACCGATCGTCCGCGTCTACGCCGAGGCGCGCACCGCGGAAGAAGCCAATAAACTCGCCGACCATTACCGGGCGCTCGTTGAAAAAATGGTTAAAAAAAGCTAGCGCCGGGTACACCGATACATAAACAAAAGCCCAACGTCCGGGACGT
>DAIPJX010000132.1:0-6743 GCA_036770065.1 Planctomycetota bacterium | reverse complement strand
GAAATATTCGAAATTGCCGGATGGAAAAATTCCCCGGACGGGGCGGCGGTAAAAAATGCGCCGAATCGTTCGGCGTCTCGCCCCAACAGTGGTCGCCGTGGGAGCGGGGAATGCGGACGCCGGACGAATCGAGATTATTGCAAATAGCGAATTTTTTTGATGTTACCGTTGAATTCCTTCGCCGCGACCATACCAGGGCACAGGATGCGTTGGCTGGAAACCGGCTTGATTCCGTTTCGCACTATATGGGACTGTATGGGAGTGAATATGGCGCAACCAAAGCGCCTTCTCTCCGTGAGCCGGAAGTGGCGCCGTATGGCATGCCGTCGCTACGGCGGGATGACAACTTGGTCTCGGGTAACAGCATTGCCGAGTTGGCGATTATTTCATCTCGTTTGATGGGTATGATTGGCTCGACAAATAAAGGCGTGGCCGACGGCAGGTTCGATATCGGAAAAACCATCGTCGTTCTTCGCCGCCTCGGCGATATTCTCGAGCAAAAGCTTCGGGAAGCCGAAGTCAGCCCGATTGGCGGGACTGTCGTTCAGCAACAGCCGTATTGATGCTTGTATACAATAAATATGTAGTACCGAGTGAGGGGAACCATCCGCGCCTTCCTGGTTGCGGATGGTTTTTTATGGAAAGAGGAGGTTGAGCCTGGTTGACGCATCTCCCGTATTTTTGTATAGTCGGGTGCAAAGGAGAGCGCCCTATGCCTGCCGACAACCAGTGCGAAAATACCCGGAACGTGTGCAGCGACGAAAAAACACTCGAAGACTTGCGCGAGAAAACCGCGTTCATTTGCGATATGGACGGGGTTATCTATCACGGTTCGCGTTTGCTTGACGGGGTGGTGCGGTTTGTTGCGTGGTTGCAGCAAAGCGGCAAGCGTTTTGTTTTTCTGACCAATTCCAGCGAGCGCAGTCCGCGCGAACTGAGGCAAAAACTGCTTCGGATGAATCTTGACGTGGAGGAATCGCATTTTTATACCAGCGCCCTGGCGACGGCCGATTTTCTTTCCCGGCAACGTCCCGGCGCGGGCGTCTATGTTATCGGCGACTCGGGTTTGCAAAATGCGCTGTACGATGCGGGCCTGGTCATTAACGATGTCGATCCCGAGTATGTCGTTGTTGGCGAGACGCGCTCTTTCAATTATGAAAAAGTCGAAAAAGCGGTTCATTTAATTCTGACAAAGAATGCCCGCCTCATTGCCACCAATCCCGACGTCAACGGACCGGGCGAATACGGCATCGTTCCCGCCTGCGGCGCCATGGTCGCGCCTATCGAAATGGCTGCCGGGGTGAAAGCCTATTTTGTCGGCAAGCCGAATCCGTTGATGATGCGCCACGCAATGAGCCGGCTGTCCGCCCGCCGGGAGGAAACGGTTATTGTCGGCGACCGCATGGACACGGATATTGTCGCCGGGGTGGAATCGGGGATTGAGACTGTACTGGTCCTTTCGGGCGTGACCCAGCGGGAGAATTTGCCCGGTTTTGCCTATCAGCCCGGCTATGTGCTGGATGGCGTCGGGGATATTCCCGGCGGTCCGGAAATGTGAAATGCACCGTGCGGGTTGTGCCATGTTGCCGTTTCTTGGGAAAGGATGACGAGTCATGGATACGCTTTTCGGTTTGCGGGACAGGGTGATTGTGGTGACGGGCGGTTTGGGGCAAATAGGCCGGGAGTTTTGCCGCGAACTGCACGAACGCGGCGCCAAGGTGGCGGTTGTCAACCGAAAAATTCCCGACAAGGCGCTGCTCGCCGATCGTTTTCCCGTGAACGATGCGGATCATTTCGATATTTTCAAGGCCGATATCACGAAAAAAAGCGAACTCCAGCACGCACTCGCCGAAATCAGGGAACGCTGGGGCGTTCCGCACGGCCTGGTCAACAACGCCGGCATCGATACCCAGCCGAGCGCTCCGCCGGAAGTGAGCGGGCCGTTTGAGACATTTCCGGAAGATGTATGGCGCGAGGTGGTCGAAGTCAATTTAACCGGTACGTTTCTCGCTTGTCAGGTATTTGGCGGAGCCATGGCCGAGGCCGGGCGTGGTTCTGTCGTCAATGTCGGTTCGATTTACGGCATGTTGTCGCCGGTGCAGGATATCTACGCGTATAAAGCGGAAAAAACGGGCGTGCCTTTTATCAAGCCGGTCGCGTATTCGGCTTCGAAATCCGGCTTGACCAATCTGACGCATTACCTGGGCACGTATTGGGCGAAAAAAGGCGTGCGCGTCAATCTTCTCGTTCCCTCGGGGGTTGGCCGGGACACGCAGGACAAGGAGTTTGTCGCCAATTATTGCGCCCGCATGCCGATGGGACGCATGGCCCGCGCGGATGAATACAACGGCGCTTTGGTGTTTTTGCTGTCGGACGCGTCCACGTACATGACGGGGTCGGCTCTCTATATAGACGGCGGCTGGACAGCCTGGTAGACGGCGCACATCGCGCGCTTGTGGTGGAATGCGCCGCGGGGACGCGGTGCATTTTCAATCGCGGTCATTGTCCGTTCGCGGTGTACAGGGCGATCATCCATTGCGCCGGCATGGCGGTTGTTTCTTCGGGCGGCCACGGCGCGGGCGAAATGCGCCGCATCCGGTACCGCAACGGCACGCCCTTGATCGGGATGGAACCGGACCGGCAGGCTGATATTCCATATGGAAGGGATTGGTTGCCGCCGCCGGTTGCGCCGAGCCGGAGCAGGGGGCTAGGCGAAAACGTCAATCATGGCGCGATTACGGTTCAACTCGCGCGCGATTGCGGCTGGGCCGGAGGCCGTGTCGCGGGGATTCATTTCATTGCCGGTTTCGGCTGATTCCGTTGCCTGCGTATCTTTCGTTCCTTCCGAAGCGCCGGGCGTCTCTTCCATCCTCTGTTTGGACAGTTCCTTCTGCGCTTCCATCTCCTGCGCCGTGGCCTGCGCGGCCACCTGACGGTCCTGCCCCGACGGATCGGCCGGCGCCAAAGCGGCCGCACGAACGCGACGCATTTTCGAAATCGTCGCCGCGGGATCGCTCTCCCGCGAAGCATCAATCGAAACTTCGCCGCCAACAGCATAATTCTTGCCGTCCGGACCGCGCTGATACTCATAAGAAATCGAACCGGCCAAACTGCCGCCAGTCGCCTTGTGCGCTTGTTCATGCCGACGAACGTCACGGTCGCGAGTCTGCAATTGTTCCAACTGCTTCGCCTCGTCCTCGCTCAAAGCCTCGCCCCTGGCATCGGTCTCCCGACCCGGTTCGCCGTCTTCAGCCTTGTCCGCCTCCGCCTTGTCGCCGTCTTCGCCGGATGCAATACCGTCGCTTGCCCGGTTTTCCCGGTCCGTTCGGTCATCGCCAAACCCAAATCCCGGCGGCGAAGCATACGGCCGGCGCACATCCATGCCGAAAGCGGGATACCCGGAAAGCGCAACCGTGTCCGCAAGCGTGGAAGCGGATGCGCCGGTGCTGGAACGCGCGTCGTGCTCGCGAAGCGGCGATTCGGAAACGGCGAACCGTTCCCTCCGGGCGGAAATCGTTCCGCGCGCGGGTCCGCTGTAGCTAATCTGCGGTGTGTTCGAAATTGCACCGACCATACATGCGCCATTTTCATAAAATTACATGAAAATGCTTTGGTCCGCCGTGACCAAAACACGATTCCATTCGCCTGCTTCTTTATATAGTGTATCTCGTTTTTACGCTGAATCAACCGGATTTATGAAGATTCCGGTAAAAAATGGCGGGTCAGATTTCATTGGTGTCGAAATCGCTTTCCAGCATTTCGCCGAGTTGCCGGATGGCTTCCGGCGCGTCGGAACCGCTGGCGCGGATTTCAAGCATGACGCCGGATGCGGCGGCAAGCATCATGATGTCGAGGATGTTTTTGCCGTTGGCGGGCGGTTCGCCGCTTTTGATGATTTCAATATCGGACGCAAAGGTGTTGCACAGCGAAACGATTTTCGCCGCCGGCCGGGCATGAATGCCGAATTTATGCTTAATCGTGACGTTGCGGGTAACCTGAGCCATTCCTTGCCGCCTTTTTTCCTGGATTCGGAAACGCCGTTCGCTATGCGCGCGTCGAATCGGTCAATATATCCATGATGGCTTTCGCCGTTTTTTGCGGATCGTGCCGGATAAAGTTATCCATATTGACCACATCCCGCAGTATCGTGTCAACCTCAAATGTCAAAACTTCCTTCGCGTCGTACGTGGTCGGCGTGACGCCTTTTTCGGTCAACTTCGCCATTTGCTCTTCCGTGGGCGGCCGGTTGTTGACAAGGACCATGTCCACCCGAAGATCCGGCGCGTGTTTTTTCAACGTCGCCAAGTGGGTGGAAACGGTGAAATCGCTGGTCTCGCCCGCTTGTCCGGCAGTGTTGATAATAAACAAAACCCTGGCCGGCGATTCGTTGATGGCGGCGACGACCTTGGGATCGAGCAAATCGGGCAAAATGGACGTGAACAGGCTGCCGGGGCCAAGCGTAATCAGATTCGCGTCGCGAATGGCGGAAAGAACGTCAATCGAAATGTCGCCGGGATGCGGTTTCAATTCAAGCGTGGCTATTTCCTTGCCTGATTTGGCGATCCACTGCTGGCCGGTTGTTTTGCTGCCGTCGGTGTGGGTGGCGACCAGGCTGATCTTGTCCAGTGTTGCCGGCAAAACCTGTCCGCGCACCGAAAGTATCCGGTTCATTTCCCGGATGGCCGAACCGAAATCGCCCAGAATGAAGGCCAGCACGGTGATAAACAGGTTGCCGAAAGAGTGGCCGGCGAATTCGCCGTCGGGAAAACGGTACTGGAGCAATTTTGTAAAAGCCGGGGTTGTGTCGGAGAGGGCGACGAGGCAGTTCCTGATATCGCCGGGCGGCAACATGTCAAAGTCCTGGCGCAAACGGCCTGAACTGCCGCCGTCGTCGGCGACCGAAACGATTGCGGTTATTCGCTGCGAATAGTCGCGCAACCCCAAGAGCAGGGTGGAAAGCCCGGTGCCGCCGCCGAAGCAGACGAATTTCGGTCCTTGCTCAAGCCGGTTGTACTGGTAGGCTATTTCGCCGAGATCGCGTGTTTCGTCGGCGCGGCGGAGCATTTTTTCAATGCGCCGGATGATCCGGTAAATGCCGATGAAGACGGCGACGGTGCCAAACCCAAGCAAGATGACGGCGGTGCCGTAACTGTCCATGCCGAACGGTTGATTGCCTGGGAAGAATACGCCCAGCGTCAGGAATATGGCGCCGATGAACAGGACGAATAACCCGAGTGTGATTAAAAGCACCCAGCGCTTGATATGCAATCCGGGTCGCAGCCACCGCCAGCTTGCCATTGAGTCGTGTGGTATCCTTATTCTGCGTCGTTGTCGGAATCTTCAAGGAAATCGAAGATTTGCGCGGCATTGACCGCTTTCATCAATACGTTGCGGAACTGGTTGTCCCGAAATTTTCTGCTGATATACGCCAGCGCTTCCAGATGCTTGTCCGCGCATTCCCGGTTTGACAGGAGCATTATGAACAAATTGACCGGGTTGCCGTCGGGCGAATCGAATTCCACCCCTTCGCGGCTGCGTCCGAAAACGCCGACAAGTCCGCGCACTCCCGGGTGCTTGGCGTGAGGGATGGCAAGGCCGAGGTTGTGGCCCAGTGCGGTGCTTTGCAATTCTTCACGATGAAACAGGGCGGTGATGACGCCTTCCCTGAGTTCCGGGTTGACCACTCCGCTGGAGAACAATGGTTCGGCCAGTTCGGTGATGGCTTCCGCCTTGTTTGTGGCGGACATGTTGCAAAGCACCCTGTCCCGGGCCAGGAAATCTCTAAACTGCATCGATTCTCTTCCTTGCTGACACAGCGAAAAACCGGCATTGCTCATTGTTGATTTCAAATAAACCTAAGCGTTGCAACACAAAAAAACATCACAACAAGCATCACGGCATGTCCCGTTCTTCGGGCTTCACGTTTGCGCGGCGGCGGACGGAATCGCGTTCCTTGTCTTTGCGGAGTTGGCGTTCCGCCTTGCCTTCGGCGACGTCGACCGCGGCCTGGATTGTTTCGGCGGATACGTCGATGACGATGGAATCGCGGCTGTCGACCCGGATGATCAGTTCGCAGGCAACGCTTCGCTCTTCCGCCTTTATCACGGCCTCGATGGATTGGATCTTTTGGTTGAATTTCTCCAGTTTGGCGAATTTCTCTTTTGCGTATTCCCGGATTTCCGCCGGGATTTCGATTTTTTTGGCGGTGATTTGAATGTTCATAAGCAGTCCCTTTATCTGTGGCGGTCACGAATGCCGTGGCCCCGTCTTTTTGCTACACAACTTCCAAGTCCAGCAATTTCGGCCCACCCATAATGGTAAACAGCCAACTGGTATCCAGCGTAACGCGCAGGACGATGCGTTTTTTCAAGCGCGCCGCATTCAGAAGCAGATCGCCAAGGCAACCCACAAAAGAGGAGGAAATGAAGTTGGATTCGGTCAGATCGATGACAAGTTTTCTGTTGTGCGATGTGAGCAATGCCTGACAGGCGGATTCAAACTCTTCCAGATACTCCCAGTACAAATCGGTATCCGCGTGGAGTTCGCCCTTGGCGAGATGAAACACGCGATCGGAAGCCTCGAACGGTTTTTGTTGCGCCATAACGGTTCCCTATTGGCAAGGGCGGCATAAATACGTTTGTTTAGACGTTGTTATTATGCCTGAACCGGCCTCGCGTGTCAATCATTGTGTTTTCGTGCCGGTTTGGCGAAGGTTCCGGTCATCTGCCGCATGGTTTATTGCC
>DAIPJX010000308.1:0-1936 GCA_036770065.1 Planctomycetota bacterium | reverse complement strand
TATATCATAAAGCCGAGGCGGCGGCAAACTTTGGTTCTGGGTCCAAGATAACGGCCCATGGGTGGAATCCTCCTGTAAACGCTTCAATAATTGAAAAAAAAGATTCAGGCAACTCTATGTCAACAAAAAGCCGGCGGCGCTTTTCTTCGGGAACGGGCGCTTGCCGTCTTGTGAAGCCAATGCTGTACTTGCAATGACAAATGCCGCCGCTGGATTCTTCCAGACGACGGACAGAATCATTAAACGCGTCGCCTGGTTCCGAGTCAAGCAAAAAAGACATGGTTTATTTGAATGAAATGCACTTTCAAAAAAAATAATCTCTTGTAGACTACTTCATATCGGCATGCCCTGGACATGTTCTTCTCAACCGGAGCCGGAATGTTGGAAAGAACCGGCTGGTTTGGGGTAAATAGAATCAGTTCCGCTTTTTCGCGCAGGGGAAACGTGATGGCTTTTCCATCCAACAACCACTATTCCGAGGAAAAACAAGAATCTGGTGACCTGGATGACGCCAGCCGGAAGGAATTGTGGATAAAAACGCGGAAGGGCGACCGGGAAGCCTATGAAGCGCTGGTCGACAGCTATCTGCCGCTGGTCAAGACGACGGTTTCCCGGATGGCGATTAATTTGCCTTCGTTTATTTCGAGGGAGGAATTGTACTCGGCGGGGTGCGTTGGGCTGGTGTCGGCGGTGGATCGCTATGATCCGGGCCGCGACGCGCGGTTTACGACATATGCGATAACTCGTATTCGCGGGGCGGTGCTGGACGAACTCCGGTCGCATGATATTTTGGGCCGGGTTGTGCGCGACAGGGTCAATCGCATAGAGCGGGTCGAATCGGAGTTGCTCAGCCGAAACGCGGTCGCCAACCCCGAGGACGTCGCCGAAGCGGCCGGTTTGACCATGGATGAATATTGGGACGCGGAAATGGGTGCGCAAGCGGCCAAGCGCATTAGTTTGTCCGAAAGTTCATCCAGGGACGGTTCGCGCCGCTCGCTCGAGGATGTTCTGTTGCCCGCCAACGAAGAATCGCCCGGCGCGCGGATAGAGACGGAGGAAATACTCGAAGCCGTCATGAAGATGTTGACTGAAAAAGAAAAACAGCTTGTGGTTATGTATTATGAGGAAGAGTTGACGCTGAAGGAAATAGGCGATATTCTTAATGTTACGGAAAGCCGCGTTTGCCAGATACACGGGGCGATGATTCAGAAGGTTCGTAAACGCTTGGAAAAAATGGGGATACCGACATAGCTGACGGCGTTCGTTGTTTTTGAAAAAAAATAAAAAAAACGGTAAAGTCTTGAATAGGCGTTATCGGACGTGTATACTTTTCCATGTGAGTAAAAAGAGGATGCCTCTTCGATAAAAGTTGAAGGCGTTCCGGTTGTTCCGATGCACGTGTATGGATTGGCGCTATCATAATCAATGTCCCACGCGGTTTGCTGTCATGAGTCAAGCCATTCCCGGGGGGAAGGGTTGCGGGCGGATGCCGATGGAGAGATTGGGGAGAAACACACTTATGGTTGATAATCTTCAAGGCGTAAATGGAATGGGCGGCATGCAGCCGTCGCGGCGGTCCAAAACCACATATCGCATGTCCGATGCGCCGGTTCCCGCCGATTCGGTGGAAATTTCGTCCGATGTCATGCGCCTGCGCGGTATTGAAGGCGTCCGCATGGACAGGGTTATGGCGGTCAAGTCGCAGATTGCCGCGGGCGAATATTTTTCCGCGGGCAAGTTGGACAAGGCGCTTGATCGTGCGCTGGACGATGCGCTGAGTCAGTTGTTCGGCGCGTAAAAATTGCGCCGACATATGTATACATGGATTTCATGGTAGAGCGCGTCTGTATTGCCAGGCGCGCTTTGTTTTTTTGTCGGCCCGCCTTTTTCCTTGTCCCGGCGCCGGATGTCCGTATATAATGCCCGCTTCTTTCGG
>DAIPJX010000307.1:0-1939 GCA_036770065.1 Planctomycetota bacterium | reverse complement strand
CCCCCAAACCCCCTGCGAGTCCGTGTCGGACAGACAGTTTTTTACTGATTGAAACGTTTGTCGCCTTCGGCCTCAATCGAACGCGTGGCCCGAAGAGCCGAGAACTTCGTTGTTTTTGTGAATGTACATGGCCTTCAGCGCATCGCGCGCGGGACCGAGATACTTGCGCGGATCAAATTCCTCCGGCTTCGTATACAATTCCTTCCGGACAGCCGCGGTCATCGCGAGACGGCCGTCGGAATCAATGTTGATCTTGCACACCGCCGACTTCGCCGCTTCCCGCAACTGCGACTCGGAAATGCCGACCGCGTCCTGCAACTTGCCGCCGTACTGGTTGATCTCTTTCACATACTCTTGCGGAACCGACGAAGAACCATGCAGCACAATCGGGAAACCGGGAATTCTCCGTTCAATTTCCTGCAAAATATCCAAACGAATCTCGGCCTTCTGACCCGGCTTGAACTTGTACGCTCCGTGCGAAGTGCCAATCGAAATCGCCAACGAATCGCACCCCGTTTTCTTCACGAAATCCTCAACCTGATCCGGCTCGGTATATGTGTGATGCTCCGCCGACACCTCGTCCTCGACTCCGGCCAAAACACCCAATTCGCCCTCGACCGTAACGTCGTGCTTGTGCGCGTACTCAACCACCTTTTTGGTCAACGCCACATTGTCCTCATACGAATGATGCGATCCGTCGATCATCACCGACGAAAATCCCGACTCGATGCAGTCAACGCACAACTCGTACGTGTCGCCGTGATCAAGATGCAATGTAATGGGAACGTTTCGGCCCTTGCCCAATTCCTTGGCGTACTCGACCGCTCCCTGCGCCATATACTGAAGCAATGTTTGGTTGGCATATTTGCGCGCGCCGGAACTGACCTGGAGAATCACCGGACTCGCCGTCTCGGTACAGGCCATGACAATCGCCTGAATCTGTTCCATATTGTTGAAGTTGTACGCAGGGATTGCATAGCCTCCCTTGACCGCCTTTTTGAACATATCGACTGTATTGACCAGGCCGAGCTGCTTATAACCGACTGCCATAACGCCTCCTTTACAATAGAATGAACAAAAACTTCAGTGAAAGATCCTTTTCCTACCCGCGAACCGCGTCCCGCATCGCAAGCGTAAAACCGTCCTTTCCCGCAACCGCCGCGACTGCGGTAACCGGATTGGTGAACCCCGCGAAAACGCCTTCCTCCAGAATAAACCCGCACGCATCCTCCGCCGATTCGGCTGTAAACGTCGAAATCCGCGACGTCTCCGGTATGTCATGCTCATACGTCGACACATGAACAACCGTTCCCGGCTTCAAAACAAATTCTCGAACATCCAGTCCGTTTTTCCGAATCGTTCCAAGCCAGCCCGTGCCGTTTTCCGGATCGGCGACTGCGACTATGCGCGGCGTATCATAGTCGTCCTTTTCATAATCCATCGCCAACAACGACAAACCAATCGCATCGCGAACCGGCATGCCCATGGCGATTTTTTCGGCAATCGGATCCGTGTGCGAGCCGTTGGCGAGAATGGCGATGCCCCGCTCAACCCTGGCGCAGTTGTACGCGATATACGGATTTTTTGCGATATCGGTCTCGTGTCCCGGCTTCGGCACTATCGACACGCACCTGCCGTTCGCCGCCGCAATCGCAATGCGATTCGGAAACGACCGCGACGACACCCTGTACAACGCCGCTACTTTTCCCGATGGCGTAACACCCACAGCGACGATGCGACCGAGGTAGTAAACCGAATTCATTGTGATCTCCAGTGATATAGATATATGCCTGTGTTGTGAAATTAACAATTAACAATGAACAATGAACAATGGCGGAAGATTCTTCGCTTCGCTCAGAATACTACATTCAGGATTCACTCGCTACCGCTCATTTTCACCACATCCTGAAAAGCGAGCGGTAGCGAGCGAATCATGAAT
>DAIPJX010000006.1:0-23725 GCA_036770065.1 Planctomycetota bacterium | reverse complement strand
ATTATTGGCTGCTTTTCGCTTCAGTCATGCTTCAGGATGAATATTTCCGAGCAAGCTGACGGGAACGATTTCATCAATCATGGGGTCCATTGTTTCCGGGTTTGACTGCTGTACAACGCTGGCGACGCTGGTCGCCATGCCGGTTGCGAGACGGCGAACGGTTTTTTCCGCTTGAACCACGTATTTTTGCTGGGCGCGATCACGGCGGGACATGATGCATTCGCCATCGGAAACACGGTACACTTCGGTCGCAACGTCGACGCCGGACATTTCGGCAAAAAAGACCTGCGCGGCCAAAACCGCAGTCGAAATCACGGCAGAGTAGAAACTGGGCACTGATTGGGCGCGGCGAAACTCCACCACCTGGCCGCGAACGACAAAGTCGGCATCGACCATTTTGCCCATCTGGATGGCTTCTTCCCGGCTCACCAGACGGTCGTGCGTGAGCTGGCCGCTCGAATCCCACAATACCTGAATGCCTTCGTTCTGTGACAGTTGGGTGCCGTACAGAGTCGTTACCACTTCACCGCCTCCGGTATTCCGGATCAAATTGTTCTGGTTCTCGCGATCATTGTAGGGCAAAACCAGTACGCGAACAGCGCTGGATTCCGGGAGGACGACGCCTTCCGCGTTCTTTTCCATTTCTTCCGACAAGACCAAATCGACGGTGCGATACGTGCGGGGCTGTTCAACCGCAAGCGGCATGCTGATGACCGGGCCGTCGTTCATGGCCAGCATATACTCGTACGGTTCGGGTTCGAACGCCATTGCGGATTCGGATTGAACTGGAACGGCGGTCATTTCGGGTTCGAGGGGAGTGGAGAAGGAGCGAACCGTTTGCGCGGCCGCCATAACTTCGGCTTGGTCCTCGCCGTGCTCGCTGACCCGAAGGGCAAAGGCGCTATTCAACATTGCGGTTTCGGACGCGAACAAATCGGCGGCCATTTCATCGCCCGTTTTTTGCGCCATGGCGCCTACGTTGACCGGTTGGTAATCTTCATAGGGATAGCCGGAATATATCCAGCGGGTGTAAAAATCGTCCACTTCCGCATCGTCTGCCGCAGCGGCGAGTTCCGAAACGGATTCTTCCGCCGCCGGTTCGGGAACTTCGGCCATATCGATGGATTCTTCCCCGGTTGAAGCGTCCGACATGGTTTCATGTTCATTCATATCCGGCGTTTCGACTTCCGCCATGGCAGGGACATTCGATTCCCGCTCCGCCGTGGCTTCGGCCGCGGCGATCTCCCGGTCCGCTTCCGTGTCGGACGCCGCTGCTTCCGCATATTCCTCCTCCGTCATACCGATTTCGTCCAAGGACGGCGGCGGCAACGGGATCGCGTCGAAATTAACCATTGCATAAAAGTCATCGGACAAATCGATGGCAGGGGGAAGTTCCGGGACAACAGGCCCGACCCATGCGTCGGGATCGGGAGTCGATGTTTTGGCGGCTTCAAGTAGTTCCGGAGAAAGAGGCGGGGAGGCGGAGGACGGGTTGTTGCCGTCGATTTCCGGTTCCGCGTCATTGCCTTCGTTGTTGTTCTGGACGATGCCGCCGCCGGTGACGGCGAGAGAGGCGAGTGCGCCGACCGAACTGACCGGGTTTACCCGGGCTTTTGCGACCGAGGCGGGAATGGCGGAACAAATCCCCTGCACCAGCCGGTTTGAAACGTTTCTGGCCTGCAAGTCGCGTCCGCCGCTTGCGCCCGGAATCGCTGCAGCCTGGTAATGATCGCCCACAAAGAGAAGCGAGCCGTCCTTGGCCGAAATCAGCCGAACGAACATGCCCGCCCGGGGCGGAATGCTGGCCGCGCGCGTTTCGGTAAAGCTGAACACCTGGCCGACGACGACGACGTCGGCGTCGTACATGCGGCCCAGTTCGGCGATTTCGCCGTTGGTCAGGGATTTGTCCTGCCGGGGCATGTCGGGAGTGAGAATGACGGCATCGAGGGCGCTCTGGTTGTCGCGCAATGCGGCGGCGAAAATGTTTCGCGCATGTTCTCCCAGATCGTCCTTGTGCGGATCGTTCCGGCCCACCATCGTTCTGGTGTCCATGAACGGCAGAACCAGAACTTTTTCGCTGCCGTTCAGGCATTGCTGCGAGACCTGGTAGGTTGTCACCGGTTCGTTGCAGCCCATGATGGTTGCCGTCAGAAGGGCGAGGCAGACCGTTATTCCGACAATGGCCCGATCCGCTTTTCGATTCATGCCCATGTTCTCCCTTTCGTGTTCGATTCTCTGTCGCTATTTCTCGAGTAGAATGCCGTTTTCCAAAGTGAATGTCCTGTCCGCCCGGCTCGCCAGTCCCGCTTCATGGGTGACGATGATCATGGCCATATTCGCTTCTCCCGCGATTCGCCATAACCACTCCGACACTTCCGCTCCGGTGGCGGCGTCAAGATTGCCGGTCGGCTCGTCGCAGAGGAGAATATGCGGTTCGGGCATAAGCGCCCGGGCAATGGCCGCGCGTTGCTGTTCGCCGCCGGACAGTTGTGACGGCCGGTGGCGCGAGCGGTCGGAGAGTCCGACCCGGTCCAGCCATTCCAGCGCGCGGGCGCGGTTTATCCGACCGAAACCGCCGCCTTTGCCGACGGCGGCTCCAAGCATGACGTTTTCGACAATGTTGAAGTCGGACAGCATGTGATAGTTCTGGAACACAAAGCCGATGCGTTGGCCGCGAAGCGCGGTGCGGGCGCTTTCCGACAATGTCGAGGAAGCCGCTCCTCCGATAAACACTTCGCCCGAATCGGGCCGGTCGAGCAGGCCCGCAATGTTGAGGACTGTGCTTTTTCCGGATCCGCTTCTGCCGACAATGGCGACGGACTCTCCCGGGTTCACCGCGAAGTCGACCCCCTTGAGAACGGGCAACAATCCTTCGCCGTCATGATACGATTTGGTCAGCCCGGAAAGGGCAAGCGCGGGTGTTGTCATGGTTAGCCCTCCCTCAATGCCGACATTGGTTCGCGGCGCGCCGCCCAGAACGCCGGATAGAGCGCGGCTATTATGGAGACGAAAATTGCCGCGAAGAAATATATCGCCAGCTTCCACGGATAAATAACGATGGGCAGTCCGGCCTCATCAGCTATTCCGAACATGCGGGGCGGATATAGAGGCTGTCCGGTGACAGCTTCGTAATAGCGGTCGATTCGCGGTCGTCTGCCGGCTTCGCTTTCGCCTGGACGGAGGGGCGCCTCGATTGCGCCGCCGCTGGCGAATCGCCGTTCGTTATTGACTGTCTCCACGGTTGTCGGCCCGGCCAGATAGCATCCGGCAAGAACGCCCAGACCGCCTCCGACGAGTCCAATTATCAGTCCGACCGTGAGAAATACGGAAAGAACGCCGCGCCGCGAAGCGCCGATGCAACGAAGCAGTCCGACATCCTTGATTCGCCGACTGACGAGAGTGACGAGAATGGCGAAGACGCAGAACCCGCTGGCCGCGTCATTGAGAAAAAGGACGAGCTCCATCAGGTTGTTTTCGTGCTTCATGCCCTGTGCGATTTGCGACCAGCGCTGCTGCCAGGTGTTGGATATGATGCGCGGATCCGCTCCGGTGAGGCGAAGCAGCGTGTCGGAGGCGATTGCGGCCGATTCGGCCTGGAGATTGTCCGCCTGGTTGGGGTCATCAAGCCAGAGGACGAACATTTCGACCCGGTCGGCCGCGTCCATGTAGTTGGGCGCATAATAGAAGTCGGCCGCTTCGTCGATAGGAATATAGACGCCGTAGCTGTCGCGTTCGTAGACGCCGGATCGTATGAGGGACTTGATCAAGAACCGTTGCGACGATACTTCGATTTCGCCGGTTTCATTTGCGCCCCGGGTTGCGTTGTACAGTTCTATTTCCTGCCCGGCGCGGACGCCAAGGCGGCGGGCAAGCTGTTCTCCCATGAATAGGCCGGGACGGTCTGGCGACTCCCAATCCGGCGCTTCCCGATTCGGTTTAAAATCGAGCAGGTGATTGGCGAGCGAACTGTGTTTCAGTTCTTCCGCCAAATCAATGCCTTGCACCCAAACATATTCCGCGCCGCCCACTCCTTCGACAAAGCCGATCTTTTGAACAAGAGGCGTGACCGCCTTGACTCCGGGAATGTTTTTCACCAATGCCGCCGCGGTTTGGTCAAAATCAGCCCTGGTTGGCAGATCGGCGGATACGCGCAAGGTTATTTGTTCTCCGAGATTTCTGAGACGTTTTTCCAAATCGGCTAACATGCCGTCCAGAACGGACATGGCGACAATTTGCACCGCAAGCGCAAGCGCTATGGCGGCCATGGCAATATAATTGACAAGGCGCCGGGTTGCGTAGCGCCAGGCGAGTTGGATGTACATCATATATTTTCCATTCCATTACGGCTGCGAAATCGTATACAATTACTTGCATATCCGAACGTTGGCGGATTGTTTGCCCTTGGAAGGTCGCGTTATGATCAGCGGTTCCGTGGTTTTTTATAAAATCGCCACTACATGCCTATTAATATTTGTCGGCTTTCTGGCCCGACGAATGAAGTTGCTTCCAGAAATTTCCGTATCGGTTCTCAGCAAATACATAATGTATTTCGCTCTTCCGGCGTATATCGTCTACTATATGCCTTCCACCGTTTCCATGGAGACGCTGTCGACGAACTGGTTTTTCCCGCTGGTTGGGGTGGCCGTCTTTATGGTTGGTGATGTGTTTGCCTATATAACGGCAAAGCTATGGGCGAAACCGCGCGATTTGGCAACATTTCGACATCTTGTCGGCATTCCGAACTGGGTATTCATGGCGCTCGCCGTATGCGAACCCATGTTTGGCGGCGATGGCGTGCGGATTGTGCTCCTGTACAATATCTCCATGATGTTTTACTTCTGGTCGTTCGGAATGAGCAGCTATCGCGTTGGCGGAGACCGGAAAAAAATGCTTCGCCAATTGTTTTGCAATGTGCAGACGCTGGCGAATGTGATTGGCCTGATTTTTGCCCTGCTTTTGCCGTTCGTGCGCGGCATGGAGTCCATGGACTCGGGGGAGCTTTCGGCATTGCCGCCGTATCTTGGCGTTGTGACGCCGTTTTGGGAGACGATTTACCTGATTGGCATGACGGCATTGCCGCTTTCAATTTTCCAGGTCGGACTCGTTCTCGGCGAAACGGACGGGGAAAACGGAACCGTTGCGATACGGGACGACCGGACGCTTTGCCTTGCGGTTCTGCTTCGCCTGGTTGTGTCGCCTCTCATGTCCATCGCTCTTTTGATGTTGTTGTGCGAACTGGGCGTTCCGCTGACCATGAACGAATTCGTCATCTCCGCCATTATCATGGCAATGCCGGCGGCGGTCCTGTGCATTACTTCGGCCGAGGTGTACGGCGGAAATACGGTTCTGGCCGCGCGCGGCGTATTGTGGGGAACGTTGGCCAGCCTGCTGACAGCGCCTGTCGTGACGTGGTTGGCGGTGTGGGCGTATACTTTTATTTGAACGGAATCATCTTTGCCCTGGAGAAACCACAATGGACGAAATCCTCGAAATACTGGAGAAAAACAGCCGGCGCACGCCGGCCGACATCGCGGCCATGACCGGCCGGGAAGAAGCGGACGTGGCGCGGTCGATCAAGGATTTCGAAGACAGGCACGTGATTGCCGCATATACGACGCTGGTGAATTGGGAACTGACGGATGACGAACGGGTAACCGCGTTGATCGAGGTCAAGGTGACGCCGCAGCGCGATCGCGGTTTCGACAAGGTCGCGGAACGCATTTACAATTTTCCCGAGGTCACCGCGTGCTATCTGATGTCCGGAGGATTCGACCTCACCGTCGTCATTGAAGGCAAAACAATGAAGGAGGTGGCGTTGTTCGTGGCGGAGAAACTTGCGCCGTGCGAGGACGTCACTTCGACCGCCACTCATTTTGTGCTGAAAAAATACAAAGACAAAGGTTTCGTCTTCGGCCAAGCGCCCGAGGACGACCGGGAGCATGTGCTGTTATGAATATGAAGGAAATGCTGGTTCCGCGCGTGCGGGATTTGCCGCCGTCCGGCATACGACGATTTTTTGACCTTGTCAATGAGATGAAGGACGCCATTTCCCTGTCGGTGGGCGAACCCGATTTCGTTACACCGTGGCGAGTCCGGGAAGCCGGAATTTACTCGCTGGAAAAAGGGCGTACCCATTATTCCCCGAATGCCGGCTTTATTCGCCTCCGCCAGTCCATCGCGGAGTATCTCAAACGCTCCGTCGGCGTTTCGTACGAACCCAAAAACCAGATTATCGTCACCGTCGGCGGCAGCGAAGCGATTGATTTGGCGCTTCGTTCGCTTGCGGGGCCGGGAGATGAAGTTTTGATCCCCGAACCGTCGTTCGTCGCCTACAAACCGTGCACGGTTCTGACGGGAGCGACGCCGGTCGTCATCGAACTGGAAGAGAAGGAACAGTTCAAGCTGACGCCGGAGAAGCTCCAGGAGGCCATAACGCCGAAAAGCAAAATCCTCGTCTTTCCTTTTCCGGCCAATCCGACCGGCGCAATCATGGAGCGGGAGGATATAGAAAAAATACTCGACATCATTGTGAAAAACGACCTGATTGTGCTGTCGGATGAAATATACGCCGAACTCACCTATTCGGGCAGGCATGTGTCGATAGCGTCGTTTCCCGGAATGCGCGACCGGACGGTGCTTATCAACGGTTTCTCCAAGGCGTATGCAATGACCGGCTGGCGCCTTGGCTATGCGTGCGCGCATCCCGATCTGATTGCCGCCATGTATAAAATCCATCAATACGGCATCATGTGCTCGCCAACCACCGCGCAATACGCGGGAATAGAAGCGCTGGACAACTGCCAGGACGATGTGGAGACCATGACGCGCGAATACAATCGCCGTCGGAGGATAATGCTCAAAGGCTTTCGCGACGCGGGGCTGGACTGCTTTGAACCCCAGGGCGCGTTTTATGTATTTCCGTCGATCGCGAAAAGCGGACTGGATTCGGTGACGTTCTGCGAACGGCTTTTGAAGGAAGAAAAGGTCGCGGTCGTTCCCGGAGGGGCATTTGGCCAATGCGGAGAGGGATTTATCCGCGCGTGTTATGCATACTCGGTTGACAATATTCAGATTGCCATGCAGAAAGTGAACTCCTTTATGCGGCGTGTTCATCAATAACGCGTTATTAAAAAAAAGTTTTTCATGGAATTTTATTTCCCGCCTTCCAGCCAGGAGGGCGGGCCTTGCTTTGTATATACTATTGACAAAGCGGGTCACAATCTTTACACTCTTTATAAGGTCGTATCGAAGTAATCTTTGTCGCAGATATCATAATGGAGAGTATAATGTCTCTTAAAACGAAGCTTTATGTCTCATTTGCCATAATGATTTTTCTTGTTCTGGGGATTGGCGCCGCTTCCTTGTATGCGTTTGTCTCCATCGCAACCCGGGTGGAGAACACAGAGGCTCAGGTCCGATATATTGATGAAGAGTTGATTCCCGAATCCTATATCTTCTCGAATATTTCGACGAGATCGACCGCCGCCGCATTGCATTATTACTCGTATTCATACAATGCGTTCGACAGGGATTTTATCGCGGGCGGGAAAAACCTCGACGCGACGCGCTCCGAACTGGCGGCAATGGAAGAGTTGCTGGCGAACGCGGATTCAAACAAACTGCCGGCAGCCCGGGCCGCCGTGCCGGAACTGAAAAAGCAATCCGAACAGTTGGCGGTAAAAGCGACGGAATTGCAGGACTGTCTTTCCGATATCGACGAGTACCGGGAATTGGTCCGCGTCCGAATCGTCGATATGGGAAACATACTGAATGATCTGCGCATGGAAGTCCTTGCCGACTTGCACGATTCTTTCCTGGCCGGCAACGAAAAAGACAACATGCCGCCGGTCGTTCAGCGACGTTTCGACAGAATCGCCATCCTTGACGAATTGTCGGATGGCCTGGTGGTGGGCCAGATGCACTTTTGGGAAGGACAGAGCAATTTCGGCGATGTAGCCGACGGCATCTTCCGCGAATCCATGAAGGTGATGAACAGCGTTGCCGACAAAGCGGAAGCATATGCGAACTCTCCCGCCATTGGTACGCGACAGCAGACCAAGGACTCGTTTTTGAGTTTTGTCGGCGAGATCCGGATCTATTCGGATCAAATCGAGCGGTTCTCGGAATTGTGGAAGAAATCCGACGCCGTTACTTCCCAGATCGTCGCCATCTCCAATGCCATGACCAGCAAGGCCGAGGAAATGTCGTCCACCGTCGGGCAGGCTGTTCGCGATCAGGCGGACGACATCGCGCGGGCGACAGTCGATATCGAAGCGACCGTGAACGCGGCGACGATGTTGTCATGGATTATTCTTGGCGTGTCGGTGCTGCTTGGCGTTTTGCTGGCCGTTTTCATTACGCGCAGCATTACGTCGCCGGTGAACACGATTATAGAACGTCTTAAAGGAACCGAGCGCGAGCTGTCCGACGCGTCTTCCAGTATTGGCGACGCGGCGCACCAGTTGGCCGACGGAGCCAACGAACAGGCGGCGGCGGTGGAGGAAACGTCGTCCGCGCTGGAAGAAATGGCGTCCATGACGCGTCAGAATGCGGACAATGCGCAACAAACGAATGAAAAAACACAGTCCACCGCCAAGCTGGTTGCGGACAATTCTTCCGCGATGCGCGAAATGGCGGGAGCGATGGCGGAGATTACGGAAAAGGCCGACAAAATCAGTCAGATAATCAAGACGATTGAAGACATCTCTTTCCAGACGAATCTGCTCGCCTTGAATGCGGCGGTCGAAGCCGCCCGTGCCGGTGAAGCGGGAAAAGGGTTTGCCGTGGTTGCCGACGAGGTGCGGAATCTGTCCCAGCGTTCCGCCCAAGCCGCCCGGGACACATCGGAGCTCATTACGGGCACGGTGGAAAGCGTCCGGAGCGGAAATTCCATTGCCGAGCGCTTGTCGGGCGCGTTTTCCGGCATTGAAAACGGCACCCGCGACATCAGCAACCTGATTGAGCAGATCGCCAACGCGACGGATGAACAGGCTCAGGGCGTCGACCAGGTTAACACGGCCATGGCCCAGATGGACAAGGTGATCCAGCAAAACGCGTCCAATGCCGCCACCACGGCGTCGTCCTCGACGGTGCTGGAATCGCAAGTCACCGATTTGCGCGAAGATATCGGGATGCTTTTAGCGATCGTCCATGGCGGCGGACGCGGCAAAGCGCGGGGCGGCCATGGGCGGATTCTGACGGTTGGCGGCGACGCTCCTGCGGGCCAGGCGACCCGCGCTTCGCTCTCGTCGAAGGCGTTGCCCGCTCCCAAATCGATGGTCGTCAATCCGGACAATGTGATTCCGCTGGAGGACGACGATTCTTAAAGCGTTTTACCGCAGAGCGGTCGATCGTGCGCCGGTCGACCGCTCTGCGCCATGTTTTATATGTTTTTAACGCTCTTCGGAATCCTGGATCGAAAGCTTCATTTCGTTTGAATTGGCCGACAATTCCGGCGCATACATGCCGCCGCCGCCCACGGGCAACGCGGAAAAGCGCCCCGGAGCCTCGGCGCGAAATCTGTAACGAACCGTATGGGTGCCGCGCGGCAACCAGCGGATAAACAATACCACCTTCTCGTCGCGATATTCGACATATGCTCCCAAATGATCGTCGGAATACCCGGAGCGAACCTCCACCGCCTCCAACCCCGCCGCCTTCATGTCCTCAAACACCAAATACTCGTAATCGTTCTTGTTGACGATCGTCAACTCGACTTCAACCAGATCGCCGGACGAAAGCGTCGCCGTCGAAGGAGTCATAAACGGATCTTCCAACCGCTCCCGACGATACCTTTCCGTCCGAACGCTCTCGGCTTGCCCGCTTTCGCCCGGAGACAGCATGTTTCCGTCCGTGCGATGCAATTTGTAATACGTGCGCGTTACCGCAAGATCGCCGCCCGCCGCCGGAATGGGATCTTCCAAACTGAATACATCGAGCGCGCCGCCAAAATACACCGCCCCATTGCCCGTCCGGATCAACTTGATGTCGTGCCTGCCCGGTTTAACCGCGACGCCGTCCAGAATAAACTCGTTGTTCTCCAATATATTCGCCGCCGTAAGCCTACGCTCCATCACCTTCGCCCCGCCGTAATACACCTCGACCGTCATATCGGGCGAACCCTCGCCGCTGGCAACCGCAAATCCCGTCAACGCCTCTATCGCATACCCGGTGTCGCGAGTGGACCGCCAATAGCTGCCGTTTTTACGGTTGGCAAGCAAATACTGCGCCACGCCCGCCGCCACATCGCCCTTCGGATCGGCCCGGTTCAACAACATCAAATACCATGCCTGCAATTCAACCGAATCGTTGTACCAATACCACCAGGACGATTTACCGCTCTCCAGCCACATCGTGCCGTTCGAATCCTGTCGGAGAAATTGACGGAGATTCTCCAGTACGGCCTCGAGCTGTTTTGTCGCGCCTTCCTGATGCAAGGCGATACCCAGCATCGCGAGGCCCGTCAACGATAACGACGCCCGATCACGATAAAGAAAATCACGCATTTCAGGTTCGTCGCGACCGGCGCGCAGTAAAATCATGTCAATAAACGCGTCCATATTGTCGGCTTGATGTTTCGCGCTCTTGTCGTCGGGATCGGCGAAATGCGCCTTGATTCTGTCCAATTCGTGCCGCCGATACGAGAAAAGCCACTCGAGGCCGCGTTCCAGCATGCCGGCGGGAAGCGCAATATCCATCTCCCGCGCCGTCAGCAGCCCATGCATGACAATAGCCGTCGTGTGCGGCCCGCTCTGTTCGCCGTATCCGGAAAACCAGCCCCAGCCCCCGTCGGCGTTCTGCATAGCCGCCAGGCGATCAACGCCTTCCCTGACTCTTTTATCCAATTCCCCGTCGTCGAACACCGCGTGCAACGCCCGTTCGCGAAGCGCATCGCCGAATCGTTCCTTCCACGCGTCGGCCCGGGCGTCATCCGGTTTGTTCATGGCCTTCCTGGCATCGGCAAGCGACAAGCCGAGTCCGTCCAGATATCCGCGCGTCATAAGAACCGGCATGAAACGGTTCAGGGTTTGTTCGGTGCAGTCGTAGGGATAATCAATCAAATACGGCAGCGCGTCCAGCATTTGCGCGGCAATGCCGCTGGAGAAAGAAAAACGCAGTTTCGACTGTTCCGGCAGTATTTTTTCCGGAACGCGGAAATTGATGATCGTCCCGTTGTCTATCCGGCGAATCATGCCGCTCATCTGTTCTATCCGGCGGGCGCCGTGAAGAACGACGGGAATGCGGATTTCCGCCGCGTCGGACTCTTCGTCCGAAAAAAGCTTCATGATGACGACGGCAACGCCCGGATGAAGAGCGTTGACTGTCCAGTCCGCCCGCGCTTCGCCGCCCGCGTCAAGCTGGAACTCCTGAACCGGCGCGCTCCCTTCGGCAAGCTGGAGCAGGCCGCCTTCAAGCGCAATTTCGGCACGGACGCTTTTGGCGCGCGGCAGATAATTGTGCAGATTGGCGGACAGCGCCGCCTGGTCGGTTTGGGTAAGGAATCGCGGCGCTTGCGGCCTGATAATGATGTTCTTCCTGGTTACGACCGTATGCTCGGCCTCGCCCACGCGGGCGCCGTCCGCCATCGACCAGACGCGGGTTTTCCAGTCGGTCAGGTTGTCCGGCATCGTCAACGAGAATGTCGCCTTTCCGTCCCTGTCCGTTTGCAGGTTCGCTTTCCAGAACGCGGTGTCGGCAAAATCGCTCCGCACAACCGTCCCGGCGAATGCGCCTCCCGTCCCGGGCGATTGTTCAGCCGCCGATGCCGGCGCAGGCGGCAGCGCATCCGCCACGGGAGACGCGATCATGGACGAAAGCGTCGAAAAATCCTTGTTTCGCGCTCCAGCCGGCGCGGGCCTGGGCAAACGCGCCATTTCCATTTCCCCGTACGCGTACACGCCTCCATCGTTCCAGTCCACTTCCAGTTCGCCAAACGCGCCGATGGGAAGCCACCGCGTGTCGTCGTCCCTGAAAACGTTGTAGCCGTTTCTTTGCAATGTGGAATTTGTGCGCGGATAATAATAACGACGCCACCCCCAGAAATATTCCTGTATTGGCGGAACATTGGAACCGCCGGAAATATACTCGACCGCCCGATCGTACATGGCGACGACGATATTTCCCGCGATCGGGTTCCCTTTCGCATCCGAGACCGTGACGGTGAACGACGCTTCTTCTCCGGGCAGATAGCGTTCCTTGTCGGATTCGATGGCGACGGACAACGCCTTCGGCGCGGGCGGGACAAAAATCTGCTGTGTTCGTGAATGGAGCTGGCCGTCAAAGACGACCATCGCATCGCAGTAAAAATTCGGTTGATCCGTTTCCGTTACCGGGATTTCAACCAGTGCGGTTCCGTTTTCCAGACGGACAAGGGAAATTTCGCCGCCCTGTTCGGGCCGAACGATGAGAATGACCGCCGCGTCGTCCCTTGAAGAATTAATCGCCAGGCGGACAGTTTCGCCGGGAACATACTCGCGCTTGTCCGGGGTTACTTCGAGTTCGCCATAGCTGAAGCCGCCGTTGTTTCCGCCGCCCCGGACAGTGATGACCGTTTGTCCGGCGACGGGTTTTCCATTCTGTTCCGCAAGGGTGACGGCAAGCTTGTACTGTCCCGCCCTGTCGGGACGGAACGTCATCGTCGTCAAACCGTCCTTCCCGGTAGCGATGGATAGCCGTTCCGTCTCTTCGGAGACGACCGCGCCGCCTTTGTCCACGGTGAGACGGGAGAGAACGGCTTCGCCTGTCGCCGCAATGCCCGAGCCGGACGGAAGTGTCGCTTGAACGTTCACGGACATTATGTCGCCCGCTTCATACCAGCCGTTGTCGGCCCATACGGCAACACTGAACGGGTCGCGGGTCGCCAGAATTGTTCCGCTCCCCGAAATGGTGCGACGGCTTTCATCCCGCACCTCGACCGTAACGACATATCGATGATCGGTTGAGCCGAACAGTTCTTTGGCCGGCAATGTGTCGAGCGCGATTCGGAACGTTCCGTCGCTGTCAAGCGCAGCATCGCCCCGCATGACGATTTCGGGCGGGCCGGAGTTGATCGGCGGCCATACCATTGGGGAGACGCGTTTGGCCATATTTTCAGGACCGCTTTCCGCCTGCCGCCATGCGCCTTTGCCATACAGCCAGTCCCACCGCCAGGACGGGAACGTTTGCGCTGTGTGCGCCGTGCGGGTGATGGTGTACAACGCGGTCGCATTGGCGACGGGAGCGCCGTAATAATACTGGGCCGACACGATGATTTCAGCGGTGTCGCCAAGAGGAACGGCATTTTTGGGCGTTTCGACCGTAACCTCGTATTCGGGCTTTTTGTATTCTTCCAAACGAAAACCGATAGAACCGGGAAAGCCCGACGCTTCGATTCCGTATATGCCAAGGAGCGCGTTGTCGTCCAGCGCCAGTTCGCCCGACACGCTGTTATTCCCGTCAATCACCATATCGTGCGCGGCAACGGCTTCGCCTCGCGGATTGCGTATGGTGACCGTGACCAATTTTCCGGAAAAATCGGGTTGCGTATGATCATCATAGTGTGCCTGGCCGAACCAGACCGCGTACCGCATTGTTTGGCCGGGACGGTAGACGGGGCGGTCGGTGATGAAATACGCGTTGGCCTGGTCATGGCGGGGTGATCCGATTGGTTCGCCCCATAATTGATCAAATCCCTGATATGCCATGCGACCGTCGGGCGCGGTGACGATAGTCAATGTGCCGTGCGGCGAGCGCTGGTTGTCGATTGGGTGGACAATAAGTCCATTTTCATCCGTTTTTTCCGCGGTTTCATGGGTGATGATGCGCGCAGGTTTTTCGCCCGTAGCGATTGACGCGGTGAAAAACGTCACCGTGGCGTTCGCGACAGGCTGGCCGGTACCCGCATCCGCGACAAACCACAGGTGGCTTCCGGGAATGGTTTTTTCCGTCAATGCCAGGTCGGCAATCCAAATGACGGAACGCGAAACGTTGCCGTCGTCCATCGCCGCCGTGACAAGATAACAGCCGGAACCGGTGAAGGGCAGGTCGATGGAAACGGTGCGGGACAAGTGATCGGGGAGCGGCTCCAGACGAACGCTCCACTCGGCAGTCGTGTCGACAACATATGCGCGTTTGTTTTCCTCGACGACCAGCCGCCCGATCTGTTCGGGATAGGACAGGAACGGGTTGAAGCGATCGTTGTCTTGTTTGTTTTCGCGCAACGCCATGCGAACGTCGGAGAGAAGCCGCTGTTCGTCCAGTCGTTCCGCCGTGAAATGAACGGACTCGCCGTTTCTGAACAAATACGAAAGGGTGGGCGTCACGCCGGCTGGAGCGGTTCGGGTTGGTTTGAGCATGCCGTTTTTCCCGGTGATGCGCTCAATTTCGGCAACGGCCTTTTTTTGCAGGGATGGTTGGCCGGATTCCGCCACTTTCCGCCACCGGGAAACCGCCTTTGGGTATTGTTGCCTGTTTTCAAAAACCTGGGCAAGATAATTATTCGCTTCCGCGCCGTATGCGCCGTCGCCGTCAAGGCTGCGAAGAATGCGGATAAAATCATGTTCGTACGGCAGGGTGAAACGCTTGATGCCGGTTGCGAGTCGGGCAATGGTTTCGTCATCCCGCAATGTGCGGACAGCCAATGGGCCGGTCGCGTCTTCTTTCGTATTGGAACGGAACGGAAAGAATCCCGCCAGAGTCTGGACGTCAAACTGCCGGACAAGAAACATCGCGTATTCGAACGCCGCATAGCTTTCGTCGCCGTTCCCGGCAATCCCGGCGAGCAGCCAACGCCAGCGTTCGCCGTCGTTTTTGGCGCTGTCCCATGTTTCCGGCACGGCATAAAACAGCGGATTGCCGTCGTTATCCGCCGGCGCATAGCGTTGACCGTATGTATAACGAATGTTCCCCTCGTCCGGTTCGGGCAATACGCTTGTATCGGTCAATGCCGACAGCCGCCATTCCAGCCCAATGCCCCGGCCGGTCAAAAGAATCTCCGCATACTGGCGGTAGAACTCGCGTGTTCTCCCGGCGTCCGCGTCGGCGTCGGCGGGCCGCATGGCCGCCGCCTGTTCCATGAGCTGAAGCGCTTTGACCCTATCCCGCTCGCTCGCGTCGCGAAGATGCCTGCCCCAGTCTGTTGAACGCACAAAACGTTCGTTTTCCAATGCGACTTCGGACGGCAGGTTGATGTACCCATGCGCAATCGCGGCAAGAACGCGCCACGAGTCCCGCCACTCGTTTTCCATGTGGACGAGAAGCGATTCCGTTTCGGCATGATCGCCAAGAGCATCGTAGCATTCGATCGCGTTGGCAAGGTCTTGTGCCGCCTTGTCCGGTTCGTTGTCGGGCGAAAGGCAGAGCGCGCGGTACAGTTCAGCCGCGTTCCGGTAATTATTGAGTGCCTGTTCCCCACGCGCTTTGGCGCGGATGGCGTCAAGCGACTCGCCGGCACGGGCATTTGTCATACACATGGCGGTCGCGACGAGGATGACGAAAAAGACTATTCTGCCAAGCATGAAAATTCTCCAATCACGGATAGAAAGAACGATTCTTTCGTATGTACGCGCATCAGGAAAGGAATGGTCAAAACCGTTACCGCGTTTGCCGCAAAAAATCGCTGACAGCGTCTATGGCGTTTTTCGGCGCAATGACACACAGCCTTTCCGTCGCCTGGATGAACACAAGCGCACAGGCGGGAACCGACCAAATGGCAGGAAAAACCGTTGTCCTGATTTGGGCGATCAATTCCCCCGGTCCGCCCGCTCGAGCGGCGGCGGGTCCGGCGTCAAAACCGGCAACGGCCAGCCCGCTCCAGAACAGTTCCCCCCTCCTCGTATCCATCTCCCATAATGAGCTGTCGCTTTGTTCGAATATAATCGCGCCGCAGGAGAGAAATGTGCGCTTGAAAACTCCGTAGCGGGCCGCCGCCGCTTCGCTGGCCTGCCCAAGCGTGGTTGTGCTCATGGCCGGCATTGCGGATGAATCGTTCTCCGGAGGCGACGCGAGAAGAATGGCGATATCCGCGTCGCCGCTGAGGGAGCGAAAGAATGCCTGCGCGTCCGTCGCTTCAGAAATATGGACCGCGTTGCCGAGAAACGATTCCCACTGCACCTTCGAATCGTGCGCCCGGGCAAAGATTCTTCCCGCCGTCTTCGGATCGGGGCGCGCATCGCCGGGATCGCCCGAAAGCGCGGCGATGCCGCGTTCCAGGTAATCGGCCAGAACCGGCGGCATAACGATAACGGCGCGCATCGATTGCGGATTATCGCGGGAGGGCGAGCGTTCCAGCGTAAGCGAGTACTCATCGCCCAAAATCGATAACGGCTTGACGAGTTCGCGAAGCGCTTGCTCCGCCGCCGCTTGGTCGCCGTTGTTCGGGAAAACTCCATCTATGCGGGCGAACTTGAGCGCCGGTTCGGTCGCCGCCCAATCGCAGGATTTGGAAATCTCGATTCTTCCCGTGTTCGACAGCCGGTAGCGGAATGCATAGCGCCGGGACAGGCATTCCAGAACAGTTCCCAGTTGGACGTTGCCTGTGACGAGATACAGCCCATTGACGTACCGATCGGGCGGGAAGTCGGGCGGATACGGCAGGATGTCGATTCCTGTCTGTTGTTTCACCGCCTGAAGCGCGTCGCGCAATCCGCCGTTCCATATGTCCAGCCGCACGGTTCGATCGAGCGGCGACGCCGTATCGGGCGTTCCGGCCGGCGCCGGAACGGAAAAGACAAGAAGGCATAAAAGAATCGCGGCGCAATATCGCATGGGTTATTCCGTCGGCAGGGAAGACAACCCCGGTCCCCGGATGGCGCTTCGCCTCGTTGTCTCGGCCACGTTTTCGAGTTCAGCCAAAAGTTTTTGCGCAGCCGCTTTTTCGCGCGCGCCGCACTGCATTGCAAGAACCCGGCGGGCCAACTCGACCGCTTCTCCGTGTCGGGCCGAATTGGCCGCAAGCTGATACGCCAGTTCCAGCGGCGCCGTTGCGTTGCCCGGCATAAGGCGCATCACCCGCCGCCAATGCGCTTCGCCGCCCTGAATCGAAGCGGGCGCGGAAAAAGCAGGCGTTCTCCATTCATCATGCAACATCCACGTCATGCCTGCCAGAACACAGAAGGACAGCGCATATCCGGCAATCATGAGATGGCGGACATGCGTATTGTGCCAGCGGCCAATTGCGGGGTTCCGTTCCGCCCGGCGGAGAAAATCCACTCGTTCGGCGACGCCCATGTGATGCCATGACGCGGAGCGCCTGACATGGCCGAGCGAAAGAGCCAGTTTCTCCAGCGCATTGACGAGACCGATCGAGGAACCGGATTGTTCCAGCGAAAACAGATCCGCCTGCCGCTCCATGTTCCGGCTAAGCCATCCGAATACAAGGCGGAAATAGGCCAATATCAACACAGCGGTAATGATAAACCGTTCCGTCGTTCCCGCCAGCGGAATCATCGCTCCGAGAATGACGGTCAGGTTGATTCCGGCAAGCGAGGTGAACATGTAGAACAGGAGATGCTTCTTTTTCACATGCCCCAATTCGTGGAGAATCACCGCTTCCAGTTCGGCTCCCGGCATATTGCGCACCAACGCGGGTGTGAGGAAAAGGTAACGGAACGGACGAAAAATGCCGACCGCCGCCGCGTTTTGCGTTGCGCCTCCCGGTTCCCACATATAGATGCGGGAAAATTTTCCTTGTGCCCGTTGTTCCAGTTTGCGGACTATTTCCAAAACCGGTCCGTTCGTCACCCGTGTGCACCCCCAGACCTTGGCGAGCAGCCAGGGAAATATCCAGGCGGCGCCCAGAAACAAAACCGGCAAAGCGAGGATAAAGCCGGACAGCCAGTCGGCCAGAAGCGCAAACGGCAACCACGCAAGCAGCATGTACAAATTGTAACGCGCTTTGTGGACGAGGAACGATGTGCGCGTCCACCGGCCCCAGTTGGTCTCTTTATGAAGGCCGTACATGGGCAGCCACGCGCAGAAGAATAATAAAACATACAATCCGAGACCCGGCAACTGGAACCAGAACGAATCCCCGTTCTCCACTTGTTTGCCGAGCCAGTCGACGCATACCCACGGCAGATCCGAATGCTCGAGCACTGTGATGTACGCGCCGACCAGCATTGTGCGCAGAAAAACGTCGGCGAAAGCGGCCCGCCGCCGGCGGTTCTGCTGCGAAAGGTTTTTCCGGCGCATTTGCCAAAGCGTCGCGCGGTTCAGGACCGCCGCCAGGACAAAAACCACAATGCATCCCGTCGCCACGGCAAGGAGCGACTTGTCAAAGGAGGGGGTGCGGCTTACCCGCATCTCGGCATAATAGCCAAGATACAGCATTGCCGCAATCATATCGAATGGTATCAACATAAGCTATTTCGAGGTCGCGACACCTTGGGTATTCCCGGTTGTTGCGGCCGTATTTTCCTTCGGGGCAATGGACCAAGCTGTTGGATCCCGGCCCTGCAACAGTTGCAGTGCATTATTAATGCCGTCCCGGAGGCGTTTATCCTCCGCGCCATTGGCGGCTTTTTCCAACAGGCGGGCCGCCATGTCGTCATTTCCCGTATAGTGGTTCAATAATCCGATATGGTATTCGAACCACGCCAGGTCCGCCGCCGGCAAATTGTGGAATAGCGCTTTCAGGTACAACTGGTTCCACGAATTTTCCAGTTCGCGATAATGGTTGCCGAACCGGGCGTCCGCCTGCCTGTACAATCCATCCGCATCGCGCGCATACACGTGGCCCCAAAGCGGCGTGTCCCGGGTCGCCTCCAACTTTTGAATAATCCGTTGCGGCAAAGCCGCCACGCCAAGCACGAGCTGATACCCGTACGGCGTCGCTTCGGGCGAAGTGTCGAGATTGGCTGCCAAAATACCGGGTGCGCCTTGCCAAATCGCGGTTTCGAATATTTTCGTCAGTTGGCCGTTTTGTCGGGTAAAACCGGCGTACCAGTTGCTGCTCGGCATTGCGTCGCCGGAGAAATAGACGACCACCGTTTCCTTAAACGATGCCTTGTCCTCCACCACCTGCGCCCGGACGCGGGTCAGCGGCTCGACGTTGACTATGCCCAAATCATTCCCGGGATGCGGCGCATTCGGAACCGGATTTTCCTCAAACAGCAACGTTCGGGCAATCGTCGTCCTTTCGCCGTCCGGTGCAACTTTGCAAATCACCAGATACGCCGCTTCAATCGGCCCGGGCCGGCGTTTCGTTCCCTGCTGGATGGTTGCGATCACCGCTTCCTCTTCAACCTTGCCGTCGCCGTTATAATCGAGGGGGATGGAACCGCGCACCCACAACCAATGCGGTTCGTCATAGGTGCTGATGACGTCATGAAACAGGCGGGCATACAGCGCCGCGTTTTCGCCCGGTTTCAGGTTGGTGTATCCTATAGAGCAACCGGCCATGAAAAAACTCAGGACAGCGATGGCGGCGGCCATATATAATCGTTTTGGCGGCATGGTGCTGAACATCTCCATCTATGCGCCGGAACTTTTTGTCCGGCCCGGGGTTGGAACAAACATCCCACTATACGAGTATACAGCGAAAAGCCGGGGGAAAACAATGCCCAATCCGTAAAATTATCCCATTCAGCGGGCGGCAGTGAACTTTACGTTGCATTCGTTGGATGTACTCTTATACTTGGTGGATTGCTATTGCTTGTCACATGTCCCGTTTTTACCCGCTTATTCGGAGGCGTTCTTATGGAAACAAGACATATGCAGGGCGATCACCAAACGACCCGTCAGGGAACAGCGCCAAGCGCCATCCAGCAAGACTATGCCGAACATCTTAAATATGAACTGGCCCGCGACCGTTATACCGCCACCAATAACAACCGGTATATTGCGCTCAGTCGCTCTATCCGCGACCGTCTCATTGATCGCTGGATTGAAACGCAACAGGCGCATCATGAAAATCGCGTTAAGCGCATTTATTATTTGTCGCTCGAATTCCTCATGGGCCGTTCCCTCGGCAACAATATTATCAATTTCAAAATCGAAGACGCGGTCGACAAAGCGTTGGAAGAATTGGGTGTCAATTGGGAGGATTTGCGCGAAGTCGAGGTCGACGCGGGCCTTGGCAATGGCGGCCTTGGGCGTTTGGCCGCATGTTTCCTTGATTCCCTCGCGACGCTGCAAATCCCCGCCATGGGCTACGGCCTTCGTTATAATTACGGTATTTTCCGCCAAACCATTGAAAACGGATATCAGGTCGAACACCCCGACAACTGGCTGCAAAACGGCAATCCCTGGGAAATCGCCCGTCCCGAGCTTCGCATTCCCGTCCGTTTCGAAGGGCGTATAGAACAATGGACGGAAAACGGCCGCATCCGCTATCGCTGGGTGGACGCCAAACCGGTTCTCGGCATGGCGTATGATACGCCCGTCGTCGGCTATGGCGGAAATACCGTCAATACGCTTCGCTTGTGGTCGGCGTTCGCAACCGAGGATTTTGATTTCGACGATTTCAATCGCGGCGATTATGTCGCCGCCATCGCCGCCAAAATGGAAGCGGAAAACCTGACCAAAGTTCTCTACCCCAACGATCTCCACTATACCGGCAAAGAGCTGCGCTTGAAGCAACAGTATCTTTTTGTCGCCTGTTCGCTGTGGGACATTGTCCGGCGCTTCAAGCATGACAAAGAGCCGTGGTCCGAGTTCCCCAACCGCGTCGCCATTCAAATGAACGACACGCACCCGTCTCTGGCCGTACCGGAACTGATGCGGCTTTTGATCGATCAGGAAAACCTCGAGCCGGAACAGGCGTGGGAAATCACGATCAAGACCATGGGGTATACCAACCATACGCTAATGCCGGAAGCGCTGGAAAAATGGCCGGTGCCGATGATGGAAAAACTGCTGCCGCGGCATTTGCAGATTATTTACGATATCAATTATCAATTCATGCAGAAAGTGGCGATCGCATTTCCCGGCGATCTCGACAAACTGTCCCGTATGAGTCTGGTCGAAGAATCGGAACCGAAACAAATCCGCATGGCGAATTTGTGCATTGTCGGGTCGCATTCCACCAACGGCGTTGCCGCCATCCATACCGAGCTTTTGAAAAGCCGCGTCGTGCCCGATTTCGCCGACATGTATCCGGAACGCTTCAATTCGAAAACAAACGGCATTACCCAGCGCCGCTGGCTGCTCAAGGCCAACCCGCCTCTGGCCCAGCTTATTACGAGCCGCATCGGCGAAGGCTGGATTACCGACTTGTCGCAACTGCGCCAACTGGAGCAATTGGCCGACGACGCGGAGTTCCACGAGCAATTCCGCGAAACCAGGAAAAAAGCCAAACTGGCTCTGGTCGATTACGTGAAGCGGGATACGGGATTCATCCTTAATCCCGATTCCATTTTCGACACCCAGGTCAAGCGTTTGCACGAATACAAGCGTCAGTTGATGAATGCGCTGCATATTATCATGCTGTACAACCGCCTGCGGAAAAACCCGAATATGGATTGGACGCCGCAGACGTTTCTATTCGGCGCCAAGGCGGCGCCTGGCTACGAAATGGCGAAGCTTATCATCAAGTTGATCAATAATATCGCCAACGTGGTCAATAACGATCCCGCTATCGGCGATAAACTGAAAGTCTACTTTTTGCCGAATTATCGCGTATCGCTCGCGGAAAAAATCATTCCCGCGACCGATGTGTCCGAGCAGATTTCCACCGCCGGCACAGAAGCCAGCGGAACCGGCAATATGAAATTCATGCTGAACGGGGCGATGACGATAGGAACGCTTGACGGCGCGAATATCGAAATAATGGAAGAGGTCGGCCGGGAGAACATGTATATTTTCGGACTCGACGCCGATCAGGCGAAGGAACAGGCGCTCAATTACGATCCGGTCGGCATGTATCAGGCCAACGAGGAAGTGCGCGAGGCGCTCGATTTGCTGTTCGGCGGGCATTTTTCTGTCGGCGAGGGCAATATTTTTGAACCGATTCGGAAATACCTGCTCGAGTGGGGCGACAGATATCTGGTTATCGCCGATCTCCCCAGTTATGCCGAAGCGCACGCCAAGTTGCAAGCCGATTACCGCGATCATAAGAACTGGACGAGAATGTCTATTTTAAACACCGCCCGTTCCGGAAAATTTTCTTCCGATCGAACGATTATGGACTATGCCAATGATATCTGGCACATCCAGCCGGTTCCGCTTGATCTTCACCGCAAACGTTCCAATACCCTGGTGGAAGCGCGCTATACCGACGGGAAATAGGAGACGGGTTCAAAACCAAGAACAATGCGCCTGCCGACGTCCGGCAGGCGCATTGTTTTGGCATTTCCCAAACGCTCTAGCGGCGAAATTTCTCCGCCAGTTCCAGACCGGCAACCCGTTCGTTCGTACCGGTTTTGAATGCACGGCAGCAGCCGGGGGAGATTTCATCGATAATAATCGGCTGACCTTTTGCGTTCATGCCCCATTCGATCTTGATGTCCCATAGATCCAGCCCTCTGGCCGAGAACATGGCGCGGATAGCTTCCATCACCGCCGCGTTCTTGGCCAAAAGTTCGTCCATGATTCCGCTGTTGACGATGCCCAACGCCGCCAGGGCGGACGGAACAATGAGGGGGTCGCCCGCGTCGTCGTCCTTCAGGGTGATTTCAAATACGGGTGTTGGCAAAACCATTCCGTCCTTGACTCCCGGCGCCATCGAATAACGGCGCAGAAAACTGCCCGTGCACACCCAACGCGCAACCCATTCCAGTCCGGGCTTGAACATGTTCGCCTTGATCACGTCCATGGTCAGAGCGGACAAGTCATACGATATCATATGGGTCGTCGCAATGTTTTTCGCGGCGATTTCTTCAAAAATGGCGGTCGACATGAGAAGACAGGCTTCGCCTTGACCGGGTATTGTTTCTTCCGCCAGGTTATTGCCGCCCGGATCGATTTCCCCCGCGTCATTTTTCGTCACCCTGTCGGTGAACACCAGTCTCAGGGAGTTGTCGTCGAGTTTGTAAATGTCCTTGGTCTTGCCCCGATAGATCATTTCCATACAGCCTCCAATCTCATTTGCTTCCGCACAATATACTGAAAAACTCGTTTTTCAGCGTCTCATGTATACGGAGAAGCGGCGCATAGGAAAAGAAAAAAAACAGCGCCTCCGTCTGATTTTGCGACGGAGGCGCTTCGGATGGTCCAGAATAAGGTTTACGTGCGGAATCCCAAAGACAGCCTCGGCGGCGCGTTGGTTCCCGTGCCGGAGATCGAGTTGTTCTCGGTCGACTTGGCAATGGCGCTGATTTGTTCGGCCGTGATCCTGGTCAGAGAGACGATCTCGTGCAATGCCTCCTGTGCCTGCTCGACCAGCTCCGTGCTCTGTTGTACCGAGCGAGCGGCCTCTTCCATGCCTGCAACGCTTTCCTGGGTTCCTTGTTGGATGGCCTCCACGGAAGAACCGACTTCCTGAGTAGCGGTCCGTGTTTTTTCCGCGAGGCTTCGCACTTCGTCCGCCACGACCGCGAATCCCTTGCCCGCCTCGCCGGCTGCGTTTAGAGCCAACAGGTTGGTCTGATTGGCGATGCCGGTGATGACCGACATTGATTCGGCTGATGCCCTGTGCCCGCACTCCCAAGTCGTTTATGGCGGTTTCGGTCCTGCGGTCCACTTCCGTGATGGCGTTTTGCAACGAGGCCACCATGCGCGCGCCTTTCTCGGCCTTTTGCGTGGTGTCACCCGCACTGTTGGATGCTTCGGATGAGTTGCGCGCCACGTCCGAGGCGATGGTATTGAGAAG
>DAIPJX010000131.1:0-6791 GCA_036770065.1 Planctomycetota bacterium | reverse complement strand
GAGCCATCTGAGGCATGATATGCGGGCGGACCGGCGACGGTCCGCTCTTTTTCGTATGTCCTGAAGCTGTAAAAAATATCTGGTCCAGCTTTTAATTCAATTCGAAAACAAATTCCAGACGCTCTTCCGATACAACAGGATGGCCGTCAAGAAGCGCCGGATAAAACGGCGCGCGCATGACCGTGTCGAGAGCGGCTTGATCCAGTCGGGAATATCCGCTCGAACGCTCAATCGTGGCGGAAATGCACCTGCCGTCCGGAGCGATGACGGCGGTGACGAGAACCATGCCGCTTTCATCTCGAACGCGCGACTCGTGAGGATAGATGAGTTGGAACGCGCCTTGTTGACGCGCCCGCCGGCGCACACCGCGCGAACTGTCCGATGAACCGATGCGGGACGATTCCGATGCACGGGAATGCAGCGTAGCCGGAAGAGTAGGGGAGACATCGGGACTGGATACGCCTGGTCGTGTCCGCTTCCTCGGCTGCGCGTCGGCGTGTTCCGCCTCCAGGGAAACCGGATTGGAGAAAAATATCTGTGATGCATCAATCGATAGAGGAGAAGGTTCCTCCTCGAACACGGTTTCCTTTTTCGGGATATGGAGGTCTTTCGGCTGTTGATCCTCGAACCGTTGTTCTTCCGGCGGGGACGGCACGCGCGCGACGGAAGAACGCGAGTCGATGAGCGAACCGGTTGTCAGTTCAACAGCCTGCTCGCCCGAATCAACGAGAAGAAAAATATGCCCGTTGGGCGATTCGGCGGTGTGCATTGTCGCCAGCCAAATCGCCCCATTGAGCAATAGGGAAAGAATCAGCGAAAAAGCACCGGTTCCGCTGTTCCGCTTTTGCCGCCTGATTGTTTTTCGCAACGCCAGCAATGAATTTTCCCGCCTCTTGATTAAAACGAAACCGTCAATCCGCCAAAGAAACCGATGCGTTCGGTTCCATAGCCGTAAAGTTCCTGATGCTTTTTATTGAACGCGTTTTCCACCCGACCGAAAATTTCAAAACGGTCGTTCACCTTCCATGCCGCGCCGAAACGCGCGACCGCATACGACGGCATGTTGATCTCGTCGCCGTTAAACGCATCCGTCCGCTTGCCGACATGCCGGACACCCGCAGTCAGGGTTCCCTTTTCAAGAAATGTATAATCGACATTGACCGAGAACGTATGCCTGGGTCGCCTGACGCGGACGGCCGATTCGTTTTCCGACCAGCCCTCCGTCCGCAACCATGTATGCTGGGCCGAGAGAATCAGATTGTCGGTAATGGCGATATTGACAAACGATTCAAGCCCCCACGTCCTGTACGAACGGATATTCTCATACCGATAATCCAATCCGCCGACGGGAACCGACTCGATGTAATTCTTGACCTTGTTCCGGAAAAACGTGCTGCCGAATACAACCTTGTCGCAAAAAAGAGACTGCTCCGCGCCGACATCCCAACCGAATGTTCGTTCCGGATTCAAATCGGGATTGGCATAATAACCGCCCCATCCCGTATCGGGATAGGTAATATACAACTGCTGGAGCGTCGGCGCCTTGAAGCCCGTGCCCGCCGATGCTTTCAGCTTTGTATTGGTCGGGAAAACATACATGGCGCTTGTCTTCCACGCCGTATGTTCGCCAAACTTGTCATGATGCTCCTGCCGAAGGCCCGCGTTGGCGAAGAAGGTGTCGGCAATATTGATCCGATCCTCGATGAAAACGCCGACCGAAGTGACGCTGCCGAATTTGTCGTTCTGTTGCTGCGTCTTGCCCGGAGGAAAAGTCGACCAGTCGTCGTACAACGGGCCATACCATGGGTCGATTTTCTTCATCGAATCGGTGACGACGTCGACGCCGGCGATGAGCGTATTGGTCTCATGAATCCGGAAAATGCTTTTATAATCGAGCTTCGTCGTTTCTCCGACGAACTTTGTCCGCATAAAATCGCCCATCGACAGATCGTCGTCGTAATACCGTTGATTGGTCTGGGCATAGCCGAAGCCAACGACATGCTCCCAGCGCCCGTCCAGCGTGGACAACGTTACTTGCGGACGAATCATCATTCTTTCCGTTCGCATCTTGTAATCGCCGTCGTCGATCGTCGGCGGATACGTCACGCCCCACGGGGGCGATGCGTCCAGTTCTTTTTCCGCGCGCAGACCGTGCGCGAACAGATCGAACCGGAGATTGTCGCCGACATTGAACCCAAGGCGCAATCCAAAACTGCCCAAACGATAGCGATCCTTTTCCGTATTGCCGTACCGTTTGTCGGCAACGCTGAAGCCGTCGGTGTGAAGAAGCGTGCCGGAAAAGGAAAAATCGCCCCTGTCCGTTCCCGCCGACGCTCCGAACCGGGTCATGGCCGTGCCCCGACTGCCCGCCTCAGCGGAAACGTACCCGCTGAACGGACCCTCGCCCTTCATCGACGTCATGTTCACCACGCCGCCGGTCGCGGATGTTCCGTACAGCGCGCTCTGCGGGCCGCGCAGTATTTCCATCTGGCCTATATTGTCAAGCGCTCCCACGCCGAAATCGAACATCCCATTGCTTGCGCCCGGATCGTTCATCGGCATGCCGTCCACCACCATTTGCGTATTGCCGGGCTGAAGTCCCCGCATGCTGAGGCCCGAAAGCGTTCCGGCTCCGCCCGACGTATACTCCGATACGCCCGGCGACTGCCTGACGACATCAAGAATGCTCCTGTACTGCCGGGCTTCGAAATTTCCCGCAGTGTAGGCGTTGGCGGCGGGCAGGGTTTCCGAATATTTCCCCGGCTGGCCGCCGGTGAATACCGTGATGGGCTCGGCGATGTCCCGCACCGGCGTCGGGATTCTGGTCGCCGTAACCGTGATGCGCTGCGGCGCATCGTCGGGCGGGTAGTCCGCCGGCTCTTCCCCCGCCATGACGCCCGCGGAAAGCGCGAGAACCGCGCCGATGACACGTACATACTTCATGACTCCTCCTTCCTGTACACAAAAAAAAGACGCCGTTCCCACAGGACGGCGTCTACAAGAGGACTCTCCGCATTCCATGCGGAAAAATGTCCTTGACGACGTCCCATTCGCGGGGACAAACGGTGTCAGGTCAATCGGAGAGGAAGGTTTTCTGGCTTCCGGAATCCCGCTCGCGGAAAATCACTTCCCAGGCATGGGCCCAGTGTGTTTTCCGGGATTGTGACAAGAGAAGAATCCACTCGTCATCCGGTTACAGCAGCGCGTCTGCGACGGATTTTCACCGTCTTCCCGTTCACTCTCCGAACGTATATTCATTGCTTCATCGCATCTTACCGCATCCTCAACAATAACCAAAGAAAAAACGGAGCGCCGCACAACGAAGAAACGACGCCGACCGGCAATTCGTTCGGGGCAATGACCGTTTTGGCGACAAGATCGGCGGCGACCAAAAACATGCCGCCGAAACACGCCGACCCGACAAGCAGCCTCCCGTGTTCCGGCCCGACAAGAATGCGGCATATGTGCGGCGCAATCAGGCCAATAAAACCAATCGGACCGCACAGCGCGGTAATGCCGCCCACCATCAGCGAAACGCCGATGAAAAGCCGTTTGCGCACTTTGGCCGTATCGACGCCGCGCGTGACGGCCACATCGTCGCCGCATGAAATAATGTCCAGTTCGCGCGAATGGCGCCCGGTCAGGAAAACTCCAAGAACAACGAACGGTATGGTGAGGACCAATTGCTTTTGTCCCGCCGCCGCGATGCCGCCGATCATGGCGCGAAATATTCGGGCCGCGTTGTGCGGATCCACCATATGCTGCAACAGCATCACAAGACTCGAAAAAAAGAAACTCACCGCGACCCCGGACAACAAAAGCGTCGCCGCGCCGAAGTCCGAACGCAATCTGGAGAACGCATACACAACGCCGATTGCAATCAGCGCGCCGATGAACGCATACAGGTTCTCCGTCGAGACAAGTCCGAAAAATACCGCGCCGCCGCCCCAGTACAGCGCGAACGCAATCCCCGCCGACGCTCCCGCGGAAACGCCCAGCGTAAACGGTTCCGCCAGCGGATTGCGAAACAACGCCTGGAACGCGACGCCGCCCATCGCCAGACCGCATCCGGCGACAAACGCGGTGAGGGTTCTGGGAAGTCGCAAATTCCAGAAAATATTGGCCAACAACGGATTGTTCCCGTCAAAGACATCGCCCCAGCCAATGCGCTGCATGCCTATCCACGGCGCAACCGCGGTGAGCGACAAACTCAGCACGACAATGAGGGGAAGCATATACTCGCGTCGGGAGTGGGTCATGCCGTATACATTTCCGGAACTGCGAGAGAACCGCTGTTCTCGGGCAAGGGCAAAAGGGAAAACGGGGAGTCGTATACCGTTTCAAGAATATTCGCGTCGGCCGCATCGCGGCTTTCCCCGTCAAACACGACGGCCCCCTTCTTCATGGCCAAGATGCGATGGGTGAAATGCACCGCCATATTGACGTCGTGCGTGACGACAAGAATCGAAATCGCCCGTTCGCGATTGAGCCGCTGCATAATGCGCAGCAAATTGTCCTGGCGGGCAGGATCAAGAAACGTGGCCGGTTCGTCCAGAATGAGCAAGCGCGCCTCCTGCGCCAAACCGGCGGCAATGGCCGCCATTTGCCGCTCGCCGCCGCTCAGTGTCGGCATGCGCCGGTCGGCAAAACCGGTAACGCCGGCAAGAGCCATGGCATCATTAATCCTGTCCTTTTCGCCGCGCGTTCCGCGCCGCCAAAACGAATCGTGCGCGTACCTGCCCATAGCGACGAAATCGCGGACGGTGAACGGCGGCATGTCCCCCTGCATTTGCGGCATATAACAAATACACTGCGCGAACTCTTTCCGGGAAATCGAACGCCGTTCTTTTCCGTCCACCACGATAGTGCCGCCGCCTGTCTTGAGAATCCCCGCGATGCAACGGACCAGCGTACTTTTGCCTGCGCCGTTCGGGCCTATCACGGCGCGGATTTCGCCCCTCTTCATATGAAAGGAAATGTCCGATATGATGGTTTTCCCCTGAATGGAGCAGGAGATGCCGTTCACTTCAAGCAGATTGATGGACGCTTCGTTCACTTGCGCTCCGGTGCGGATACAATGGCGTTCAACTCCCGTTTCAATTTTATCATTCGCATGCCCGGAACAAAAACATAATCCGAGTCGATGAAATAAACGCTCCCCCGCCCAACGGCGCGAAGCCCGGAGAGCGAACTCCAATCCTTCCTGAGTTCGTCCACCTGCATAGCCGTTCCCGTTTCGGCATACATCGCCTCAATGACAATGTCCGGATCGAGCAGGGCGACGCCTTCTCCGGAAAGGGTCGGATACGCGGTGCCGCCCGTATAGGCGTTGACGCAACCGATCGCGTTGATGAGTTTGTCGTACAGGCCGTCGTTGCCGACAACCATCATGTTGGAAATGACGCCATTTCCGTAATCCCTGCCGATGACGAAGAGAAGACTGGGCGCATGTTTTGGGTCGAAATCTTCGGGCGGGCGGAACGCGCTATCGAGTTCGTTCCGCAATTTTTTCGTGTATTGGCTGTTTCCGAAGATTCGGCCCAGTTTGGTGAGTGAATCCAGCACGCCCTCGAGACTGCGATGATCAAAAGCCTCGTAGGGAACGCCCAACGCATTGAGAAAAGCGCGCGCCGGAAAATGCTCCTCCAACGTCAGAACGATATCGGGTTGGAGAGAAAGAATCGCCTCGAAGTTCGGCGTCTGGTATCCGCCAACCCTCGGAATGGCCGCCGCTTCCGCAGGGAAACGGCAATGTTCGGTCACGCCAACGAGTTTTTCGCCCGCGCCGACGGCAAAGACCATTTCGGTCAGGCTGGGAGCAAGGGAAATCACCCGTTGGGGCGGCTCGCCGCTTCCCGCGAACCACAGCGGGACGAAAAAGAAGAGGATGGCGGGCCATAATTTCCCGGCAATTGTGACGAATGATATCATGTGGACAACCATAGCGTATGGCGAGGCCATCGTCAAGGATGGACTTTGGTCATGCGGGCGGCGGGCGGAAAGGAAATTCGCTCCATCACGCCGCTGCTCGATCCGGGCGTGTTTAAAAACGGCTTCTCTTGCCGAATCCCCGGAACCAAAGAGCAGGGGAATTCGCGCGCGGCGGTGCTCAGCGCTGTCGGGGGCGATCCTGAAAAAGGGTTGCGCGTTCTCGAAGGCGGGACTGAAGACGATGTCCGCCAAACAAAGAAACTGGATGCGGCGGGATGCGTGACTGTGGACATTATTGACAGCCTTGCGAAAATACACATAGAAGCGATAGTCGAAACAGAACGAGGAACCGCACGCGTTCTTGTCAAGCGGCGGCATGACAGGATAGTTCCGGTTGAAGTGAACGGCGAAATCGTCAGCAAAAAGAATGAGGACTGTTCTTCGTAAATTTCCGCAAACAAAACACGCATAATGATAATAAAAAATCCTTATAAACTTGATTTAGGGCGATTATTAACATACAATCACTTCCTCAAGACGGACATTTATTGGGGAAATTTTCATGGGATTGCACTCCGACATAAAAAAGCTTGGAGCGAAGATCGCGTTTTCATTGCGCAAAAAGCCGCCGGTTTCATACATTGCGGAGACCGTTCCCGCCAATATATTTTTGAGCATCGGAAAAGACTGTACGCCCGTCCTGCAACTTAGGCGAAACAACCTTAGGTTTTGCTCAAGCCCCCTTGATTGGATGACAAATTATTCTCTTGAGACGGCAGAGGCGCATTTCAAAACGGGGTTTAGGGATTTTTTCCTGCATATCAAAGAAACCGAAAGAGTCACGAGTAGACACCGCTCGG
>DAIPJX010000130.1:0-6797 GCA_036770065.1 Planctomycetota bacterium | reverse complement strand
GGGAAAACCCGGCAGTCTCTGGCGAACGGGTGTTTCCCGCCGTATACTGGAGAAAAGACGGCGTTGCGCAAATATCGGGGATGCGCACGGCCGCGACAAAAAACATGAATCATGAATCATGAATGGCGGATTGCATGAATATATGGGATTCCCACTGCCACCTCGCCGCGAACAACAGCCAGCCGACCCAATCATCCGCTCCGCCCGACGCTCCAATCCAAATACAAGGCCGCATGCTGTGCGGCATTCAACCAGCCGAATGGAGCGCAATCGCCCGCGCCGCCGACGCATGGCCGGGAACGGTTCCCGCGTTCGGCGTTCATCCATGGAACAGCGCGGACGCAATCGGCGACTGGCTCGTACGGTTGCGCGATTTGCTTGGCGAATATCCGCATGCGTGGCTCGGCGAAATCGGGCTGGACTATCTGAAAGCGCCTGCGTCGTCGTTTGCCCGCCAGCGGGAAATCTTTGCCGCGCAACTTCGGATCGCCCGCGAACTGCGGCGGCCGCTCAATATTCATTGCCTGAAAGCGCAGGACGATGTTGCCCGTCTGCTCGACGCGGAATATCCGTCGCATGGGAAGGGCGTTTGCCTTATCATGCATTCGTTGTCCGCTTCGCGGGATATTGTGGGGGCGTTTTCGGCGCGCGGCGCGTTTTTTACGGTTGGCCCGCTGTTTTCCCGGAAGGATTCGGAGCGGCACAGACAGTGCGCGGCGTGCATTCCGGAGGATCGGCTGCTTGTCGAATCGGACGCGTTCGTCGTTCCGCCGGTGGACGCGGCGGCGGATGTGTTGCATACTCTCCGGTGGTTGGCCGGGGTGCGGGGCGTGAGCGTTGAGAGAATGGCTCATGTGGTGGAAGAAAACGGTCGGAGGATTATGGATAATGACAAATAACCGTTGGAGGTTCCGGCGGGCGAAAACACTCGAAAAACGCGGACAAACCGTCATTATGGGCATTGTCAACATAACGCCGGATTCGTTTTCCACCGGCCGTGGCGGCGTGCCCGGCACGGCGGATGCGGTTGACCTGGCGCTCGGGCAATTGCGGGACGGCGCCGATATTGTCGATATCGGGGCGGAAAGTTCCCGTCCCGGCGCGGAGCCGCTCGACGCCGACGCCGAGATTGCCCGCCTTGGCGATACGATACGCCTGGTTCGCGCCCGCACCGACGCGCCCATCAGCGTCGATACGTATCATGCGGAGACGGCGCGGTTCGCGTTGGAGCAGGGAGCGGATATCATCAATGACATTACCGCGCTTCGCGGCGGTTGGGAGGAAAAGGACGACCTGTCCACGGCCATGGCCGAACTGGCGGCGCGAGAGGGAGCGCATGTCATACTCATGCATATGCCGGAAGCGCCGCGAACGATGCAATCCTCTCCGGCGTATATCGATGTCCTGACGGAGGTCAAGAGCTTTCTTCTCGAACGCGCCGGGCGCGCGAAAAACGCGGGCATTCCCGAAAGCAACGTCTGGCTTGATCCCGGCTTTGGTTTTGGCAAGGATTTTCGCCACAATCGCGAATTGCTGCTTGGCCTGGGGGAATTGGCGGAGTATGGATATCCGATCGCGGTCGGGTTGAGCCGCAAGCGCATGATTCGGGACGCGCTTGGCGTTGCCGAGGACGAACGGCTGGAAGCCAGCCTTTCCCTTGCCGTTATCGCGTCGCTGACCGGCGCGGATTTGGTTCGCGTACATGACGTCAAGGCCACGGTTCGCGCTGTCGGCATGGCCGACGCGGTTCGCCTGGGCGTGACGGCTTATTGAATGTCCGCAATCGAAACGGCGGCGACAGGCTTGAAGGGAAGCGACAGCCAATAGCGGGACGCTTTTTTTTCGCCGGTTTTGCGCAACGCGTTTTTATTGACCAAATCGGCCAGGTCGCGGGTTGCGGTTGCCGGCGCGGCGCCGGTCAGGGCCGAGTAGTTGCCTGCGCTCAAACCGCCGACAAAACCGTCCGGCCCGGCTGAAAACAAACGAAGCAACGCCTTTTCCTGACGCGGATTGATCCGGTTCTTGAGAGCGTCGAGCATTTTCGTTTTGGCGATGAGAAACCGGATTATCGAAAAACAATGCCGCGTCGCTTCTATCGCGGCGGCGGAGAACCACAACAGCCAATCGGTGATTTCCAGAGTCGTGCTGGCTTTTTCCAATGCCTGATAATATTCTTTGCGCCTCTTTTCCAGCGTTGTGGACAAGGTGGTGGCGAGAGGGTTTGTCAGGTGTTGCATAATGGCTTTTTCGGCGAGCGCCCTTCCTATTCTTCCATTGCCGTCCTCGAATGGATGAATGCTTTCAAACCATATATGGGCAATGCCGGCCTTGACGAGGACGGGGAGGGCTGATTTCCCATTGGCCGGTATGGTTCGATTGAACCAGGCTATGTATTTTTTCATTTCTTTCGCGACGGTGTCCGAGGGCGGCGCTTCAAAATGAACGCGCTTTTTGCGCCCCGTTCCCGAAACGATTTGCATCGGCTCCGGATGGGTGCGGTATTTGCCGATTGTTTCCATGTCGGTTCTGCCCGCCATGATCATCCCATGCCATGCGCACAGTGTCGTGTTTCGCAACGGGGCGGAGTAATTTGTGAAATTATCCACGGTCATTGCGGCGATGCCCGCTTCGGCCGGCCTGCTTTTTTTTCGGTCGGCGGCAAGTCCGAGACTGCGCCGGATGGAGGATTGCACGCTGTCCCGGTTGAGCGTTTCGCCTTCGATTTTCGCCGTATCGACGGCGGTTCCCGTCATGAGATCCACGGTGAGATTTTCTTTGTCCTGCGGAGTCAGATAGATCGACGCGCCCGACGACGCGCCGGTTTCTTCAAGAAAAATGCGTTCGGCGCGGACGAGTTTTTCCTGATCCCACGCGAAACGCGGCCACTCGCGCTGCTGCCAGTTCCATTGCATGTGATTGATATCCTTTCGCGTTATCAATCATGATATGCGGTTTTTATGAGCGATAAAAGAAATTTCCGGTTCCCCCGGGGATTTCTTCCCTTTTTTCCCCGATCCGGCCAGACAATACTTGCAAATCATCCGTGCTTGACGTCTAATGGATTTCCAACAGCGCCGCGCGTGCGCGCTCTCATATAAGGGAAACACCCATGTTCCAATGGATGGATCGCTATTCCGGCTCGCCCCTTGGCATGTTTTCGCCGTTGGTGGAAATATTGATTTTCAGCTTCTTCGTCTACCTGCTGATCAATTTCATGTACGGTACGAGAGGCGCCGGCGTATTGCGCGGGTTGGCGCTGGTCGGCGGCAGTATTTTTCTCGTTCTGTTCGTGTTCGCCCAGTGGCTGCATCTCAGAAACGTTTCCTGGATGCTGGAAAACCTCGTTTCCATTTCACTTATCGGCCTTGTCGTCATATTCCAGCCCGAAATCCGCCATGTGCTCGTCCGAATCGGCGAATCGGTTAAAATCGGCATGACCCGCGAAGTCGTTCTGGACAAGGAAATCGCCGACGCGGCGATCTGGATTGCCAGAAAAGGCGGCGTCGGCGGTCTTATCGTGCTTGAGCGCGACATGCAGATTTCCGCGTATATCGAGAGCGGAATCATGATCGACGCCGTTTGCAATTCGCCGCTGCTTCGCACCATTTTTACGAAAAACACGCCGCTCCACGACGGCGCGGCCATTATCCGCCAGGGACGCATCGTCGCGGCGAACTGTCTTCTGCCCTTGTCGGAAAATATTGAAATGACCCGCGGCATGGGCACGCGCCACCGCGCCGCGCTCGGCCTCGCCGAAGAGTCCGATGCGCTCACGGTCGTCATTTCGGAAGAGACGGGGCAGATATCCGTCACCATGAACGGAGAATTTATCCGCGATCTCGATTACGAACGGTTGCGCGCGCTGCTCAGGAAGTCCGTCCTGCGCTCTTCGGGCAAGGATCCGGACGGAGAGTAACGGCCGGCGGCTACAGGAATAGATATGGACGAATCCAAGACACAGGTTCACGTCACGACCCGCACCACCAGCACGTCTCGCGTCACGAAAAGACGCGTCGCCGCGCCGTCCCCGGCGGACGGGAAAAAAAGGGTGAACCGTTCCTACGCCCTCATATCGCTTCTCATCGGCGCGTTGTTGTGGTTCGGCGTCGACATGAAGCGGAAGGTGGATCAAATCCTCGACGTCGAGGTTGAATTCACCCGCATGCTTCCCGCCGACTGGAAGATCATTTCGCGGAACAACAACCTGGTCAAGGTCACGGTTCGCGGCACCCAGCAGGAAGTCGACGGCATCAGCAAGGACGAGTTGATGATTGAACCGGAATTTCCGCCCGGATCGCTGGACGGCGATACGTTCGACGGCACGCTGAATTTGCTGCCGGCGCAGGTTCGCGGTTTGCCGGCGGGGGTTGAGGTGTTGTCGATTTCGCCGTCGGTGACGACGGTTCGGTTGTCCAAGACGATTACCCAGTACGTTCCGGTCAAGCCGGGCGTTATCACCGGCACTCCGCAGGAAGGGTATATTGTCGGCCGCATTCGTCCGGTCGATCCTCCGGCGATGCCGATTACGGCGTCAAAGGAGTTGCTGAGCAAGGTCACCGCCGCCGACGCGATAGTCACCAAGGACTTTTCGGTTGACGGCGCGCGCGGTTTGGTCGGCGGCCTGGTGGGACTGGAACCGTTTGAGATAGACGGCGAGCGCGTGCCGGTTCCCGGCACGGTGTATATGACGGTGGAACTGGACGAAAAGGCGGTGGAGCGGACGTTCGAACAGCCGTTCGAGGTGCGCGCCCTGATTGAGAGTCCGTTCGATCGATATGGACAATTGAACATTACGCCGCCGTCGGCGCGGGTAACCGTTTCCGGCCCGCAATCGATCATTGATAAATTGAGCGCGAATGAAATAATCATCTACGCGGATTTGCGTGATCGGGTTCCGGCCGCTCCGGGAGAGTTCAATATCAAGTGCAAGGCCATCACGCCGTCGCGCGTGCGGATTGTCCGCATCGAACCGGATACGGTCAAGTGGATTATGCGCGATCAGATTGTGCCATTGGAACCGCTGGGATAACCGCTTTGGCGCGCAGGGGAGGGAGCATGGAATTTTCAGGAAGCTATGTTGCGATTGTCACGCCGTGGACGAAGGATTGTTCCGCTATCGATTACGGCGCGTACAAGGACTTGATCGAATGGCAGATTGCCTCGGGGACGGACGGCATTTTGCCCGCCGGCACGACGGGCGAGTCGCCGACGCTGACGCATGAGGAGCACAACCGGCTTATCGCGAAGACGGTCGAGTTTGTCGCGGGCCGCTGCAAGGTTATGGCGGGCGCGGGGTCCAACTCCACCGCCGAGACGCTTTCTTTGGCCAGGCATGCGGTGGCGGACGGAGTCGACTCTGTCCTGATAATTACGCCGTATTACAATCGTCCGACCCAGGAAGGCTTGTACGGGCATTTTGCCGTGGTTGCGGAAGAGGTGAATGTCCCGATCATGATTTACAACATTCCGTCCCGGACGGGAGTCAATATGTTGCCGGAGACGGTTGCCAGGGTGTATAAGGCGTATCCGCATGTATGCGGCATCAAGGAAGCGACCGGCAATGTCGATCAGGCGAGCCGGCTTTTGTCGCTTGTCGATATGGACGTGATGTCCGGGGACGATTCGCTTGCGCTTCCGATTATGTCGGTGGGCGGAACCGGGGTTGTCTCGGTGATTGCGAATATTGTGCCGGAGGAGACCAAGCGGATGGTGTCGCATGCGGCGGACAATGATTTCGCGAAAGCGCGCGAAATCCATTATCGCCTTATGCCGCTCATGAAGGCGTGTTTTGTCGAGACGAATCCGGGTCCGGTGAAGGCGGCGCTTCGGATTATGGGCAAATGCGACGGCGCGCTTCGCCTTCCCATGGTTGAGCCGTGTCCGGAATCGGAAAAGATTCTTCGGGACGCTCTGGGAAAGGTTGACCTTGTCTAACGACGTCACCCGGATATTGCCGCGCGAGCCGGACGCGTTGTCGCGGCCGATGGCGATTATCTCGGACATTCATTCGAATATTCTGGCGCTGAGGGCGGTGCTTGAGGACATTGCGCGGCGTGGAATCGAGCGGGTGGTGTGTCTTGGCGACGTTATCGGGTATGGCGCGAATCCGGTTGAATGCTGGCGTCTGGTGCGCGAGACGTGTGATACCGTCATTCGCGGCAATCATGATCAAGCGCTTGGGAGCACGGGGCTGTCGCGGTTTCATCCCCGCGCGCGCAAGGCGATGGAGTGGACGCGCAGGCGTCTTTTGGAAGAAGAAGACGGCGCCGCGATAATCGACGCGATTACCAATTTGCCGCGTCTTGTTCGCGAGAAAGAATATTTGTACGTTCATGGTTCTCCGGCTGATCCGACCATGGATTATTTATTGCCGGGTGATGCGTTTGACAAGCCGCGCATGGAGCGCGAGTTCGCGCTGGTCGACGTGTATGCGTTCAATGGCCATACGCATATTCCGGGCGTGGTCGAAAAAGGCAGGCGTTTTATGCCGCCGGAGGCGTTTTCGAAGTCGGAATATTTCATGACGGGCATTCCCGCCATCATCAATGCCGGTTCCGTCGGCCAGCCTCGCGACGGCGATCCTCGCGCGTGTTACCTGACGATAGAAGCCAACGTTGCGCGCTATCATCGGGTCGAGTACGACGCCGAGGAAGCATGTGCGCGAATTGTAGCGGTAAAGGAACTCGATCCGTTTTTGGGGAGACGATTGCTCGCGGGATACTGAACCGACAATTAACAATTAACAATTAATAATGAACAATGATGGAAAAATTACATTCAGGATTCGCTCGCTACCG
>DAIPJX010000001.1:0-51190 GCA_036770065.1 Planctomycetota bacterium | reverse complement strand
CAACGCCGCATGCGCGTTGGGCTTTTTTTTATATCCATTCGCTCTGCCTGTATGGAGAAGAGACGGGAAATCCGCCATTGACAGGGGGGGGGAAATAGTGGAATATTTGGTCGTTACGGTGTGAGTTGATCCGAGGCTCTTTTTTGGAATGCCGATGAAAGAAAAAACACGGAGAGAGCGGCGCTTTCGTTTTTCGTCACGCTTTCTCGTGCGGTGTGGCGTTGCGGTTGTATTCATTGTGGGCGTTCTTTGGCTGGCGACGTGGCTGGCGCAGCGATCGTACATGTCGCAGAACAAGCGGCATGCCATGCAAAGCTGGCTGGACGAGAAGCTGAACGCCGACGTCGGCCTGCTTGCCGACATCGCGGTCCGGATCAACCTCCTCCGTCGCTCGCGAATATCCCTTCCCATTATCGAGGTTGAACATCCGAATCCGCTTTTTTCCAGTAAATTCGCTCGCGTGAGCGGCCTTTCCGCCTATGCTCCCCCGTGGTCCGTTTTCCATTTGTGGCCGGGAAAATTGACTGTGGTCGCGGAAAGAATGCGGTTGATTTTCGAGGAAAACGAATCCGGCGAGTGGTCGAGCGAAGGACTGATGAACCCGCTTGCCGCCGGTGATTCGTCGTTTCCGTTTCCCGTGCCCCGCATCAAGGAATGGGAAGCCAGGATTGCCGACGGAACGCTTTTGGTCCGCCGCCGCCGGTACGAAGCCGCCGTTGCCTTGAGCGGTACGTTGAGTGGAACGCGCGACAGCGACAGGGTGTCCCTGAATGTCGAGCGGTTGCCGTTCACGTTCGGGATGGCTGGAGCCGATGAAAAGGCGGAGGGCGTTTTGGGTCCGGCGACGATAGTGGCGCATCCGGGCGCGGCTCCCGGGGAATCCCCCCGTTTTGTTCCCGGATATTGCGGCGGCGCTTTCGAGAATATTCCCGCCCGTATGGTGTCGTTTCTTTTTCCCGGCATTCCGCTGGACACGGTGGGCGGCGCGGTGAGCGGATTTGTTCGTCTGGCGGAGAGTTCCGAGGCGGAGGGAAAAGTAATTGTCGAGGGCGAACTCCACGATGTTCCGCTGGCCGTGTTCGGTTTGCCGAGGCAGTCGCTCGTTCGGGTTGATTGGCCGGTCGGTCCGATGAAAGCCGGTTTGTCCGCGACGATTCGGCTTGGTCCTCCCGGTTTCGGCGCGTTCGCCATCAATATGAAGCTGGACGGGGAGGGCAGGCCGCAGTCCATGACGATGCAGGGCGATGTCGCGTCGCTTGACGATATGCCCGCCATATTTACCAGTTACTCGCGCTGGCCCGACTGGGTATCCAGAACGTTTTCCTCGGTTGAGTGGCGCGCGGGGCGCTGGCTGGGGTTCGGCTGGTCCGGAACGGACATGCATTTGCGGCTGATCAGGACGGTTGCGGGCCTCAATCTGACGGGCGAGGCGGGCCTGATGGGCGGGCGCGTACGTATTGCCATGTCGCCCGATCAGCCGGGTTCTCCCGTTATTGTCGCGGCCGAACGCCTGGATGCGTCCCAGTTGGTGCAAAAATTGTCGCAATGGATTCCTGGCGGGTTCCCTCTGAGAATGTCAGGCGGAAGCGCCAATATGAGTTGGCGCGGCGTGCTTGACAGCGCTGGCGGCGTGGATGAATGGGGCGTTGGGCTGGTGTTTGCCCAGCCTGTTCTGGATACGGCGGCGAGCGGAGCTTGGTGGCGGGGGCTTGCCGGCATTCCCAATGCCGTTGTCGGGGCGTTGCCCGAATGGGGCGGTGGTGACGCGGCGTCGCTCCGTGCTCTCTCGGAAAAGGCGTCGATTCCGGTTGAGCAGTTGTCCGTGGTTATGGAAAAGGGCGGGGACGGCGCAATGTTTGTCGAGTTTCGCGTGTACGGCGATGTGACCGGTCAGGCGACCGGCCTTGTCGAAGTGTACCCGGATGGCATGGTGGAAGGCGAAATCCACATTGCGGGCGATTCGGCCCTGATTGACGCGACGATGGAGGCGAATCCCCTGCTTGGCCACGCGCTGCGGACGATTGCCGGCGAGACGCAGGGTTTGCGCGTTTTGTTTTCCGTGGCGGAGGACGGGAACGTTGTTTTCAGCTTTCCTTTTCTCGACGACGCCCGCCGGCTTCGCGCCGCGCTTGACGGGGACGGAGGGCTGGAACCGTGAAGCGTTGCCTTCTTTTTTTTATTCTCGCCGTTTTTTTCGTTGTGTGCGGTATCGGTCCGGCGCGGGCGCTGGACGCGGGCAATGAATGGCAGCCGCTGGCGATTGCCCGTTTCGGCAATGTCGAGCTTATCGACGCCGAGGACGGCCCGCTGGCCGTTTTTTTGAAGGGTATTCGCAACGACGGCCGTTTTCCGCCTCCGCTCAAGACGCTGGTTGGCCCGATTATCCGCAACCCGACTTTTTACGGGCTGATATTCGAGGCTTGGATGGAGGTTGTGATTCTTGCCCCTGTCAGGCCTGGCTCGGTGCGGACGCTCTGGGTTTTTCCCGTCGATAGCCGCGATGAATACATGACGCAATTGGCGAACCAGGGGTTGACCGAATACGAGGGCATGGACGGCGTCACGGTTCTTCGCGAGATGGACGAGGACGGCAACTTCAGCGTTTGGCATCTGGAATGGTTGCCGGGCAATATAGCGGTGTTTGGCAAGGACAGCGCGGCGGTTGCCGCATGCCGCCGCATTTATGCGGAGAACAGCGCGGCTCACGGCCTGCTTGCCGGCCATAACGGCGAATACACCCGGCCTGATGCGATGCTCTCCATCGACCCCGGTGCAATCACCGCCTGGCAGGACAGCGAACCGGGACGATATTGGTGGCGTGACGTTTTGGAAACGTTGATGGGAGATTTGGTCCAATACTGGCAACCGAGTCCGGCCCGCGTTCGGTTGATGGGCGAAGTGACGGAGCAGTTTGCGTTATGGCCCCGCCGTTTCGAGCGCGTCACCCTGAACGTATGGCTGGAAGAGAAGGGCATTGAATGGCGGGTGAGGGTGGACGGCGGCGGAGGGTTGGGAACGGTGTCTCAGCTTTCCACGTTTCGTTCGTTGCCGGACAGGTCCGCGCTTGCCTTTGCCGTTCCGGTGGATTCGGAGGCGGTGGATGTGTTTGGCGAAAACGTCGCCAGGCTGTTTGTCGACGGCGCGGGCGGAGTCATGACGACGGAGGCGCGTCGTGTCGGGTCTGAGCTGCTTTCATTGTTGAAGCAAAGTCAGCCGGCGCAGATGTCGGTTGCCTGGGTGCCGCCGCCGCCCGGCAGGCCGCAGTTGGGTGTAACGCGTCTTTTGGTCGGAGAGTGGCTTTCGCCGGAGTATCTCGATGCCGCGTGGACGATGGCGCGGGAGTTGTTGAAGCCGGGGACGGTGGCGTCGCAGTCGTTGTCCCGGATAGGCTGGACGGTGGAGGTCGAGACCTCTCCCGATGTCGGGGGAACGGCGGAGGTGCGCATTTTCCCCGCCGATTCGGGCGAGCGGAGGACGCCGTATTATCATGCCTCTCTCGCGATGCATAAAAACGGCGGGCGTATCGCGCTGGCTGTCGGCGGCAGCAGGGACGACTTGTCCGGGCAGGACGAGCTTCTTCGCTATCGGGCCGAAGTGGCGCGGGAGGCGGCGTTTTCTACCGGTGACGGCGGTCCGTTTTTGCGGCAGGCGTTTGTCAGGTTGCCCTCGGGCGGCGCTTCGTTCATGGGGATAATGGATCCAGTCCGTTTTGTGCAAATGGCTTTGATAGAGATGGCGGATTGGCGTCCGCGTTCGCCGGATCAGAACGAACCGCTTTCCGCCCAGCTTGCCCGGGAAATGCTTGGCTATGGTTTTATGGGCGCGTGGACGATAATTGGCGGGAGAGAGCGGTTTGGCTGGCATTTCTCGGGTGACGTTTCGTGGCAGAGCCTGTCGCGTCTCGCGGGCGCTTTGGGCATTACCGAATCAATCGCCATGGAGTAGGCTGAATGGAAAATCCATCTTCGGGTATTTTGGTTTTGGCGAGTCATAACCGGAAAAAGCTGGCCGAACTGGATGTTCTTGTCCGGCCGCTTGGTTTGCGCGTTGTGAGCGTTGGCGACGTCAGTTCCGCGCCGGAGCCGGAGGAAACGGGGATGACGTTTGCGGAGAACGCGATTATCAAGGCCGAGGCCGCGCTTCTCGCGACAGGCATGGCTTCGTTGGCGGACGACTCGGGGTTGATTGTGGACGCGCTTTCCGGCGAGCCGGGTGTTCGTTCCGCCCGGTATGCGGGTGAAAAGGCCGGCGACGCGGCGAACAACCGGTTGTTGCTCCGGAATCTTCGGGATGTTCCCGATGAGGCGCGGACGGCCCGGTTTGTTTCGGTTATTGCGTTGTCGGTTCCCGGCAAGGCGACGGTGACGTTTATGGGCGAGACGACGGGCCGCATTCTCCGGGAGGAGAAGGGGGAGGGCGGTTTCGGGTATGATCCGTTGTTTTTGTCCGACGATCTCGGCGTTACGTTCGCGGAAGCCGGGGCGGAAGAGAAAAATATGGTGAGTCACCGCGCTCGTGGAATGACAAAGTGTATCGCGTATATGCGGGAGAATAGTTTCGGTTGAAAGTCCGTTTTTCCGCAAAGACCGGAATATGGTTGCTGTTTTGTGCTTGCGAACAGGGGGCTTTTCATTTAACGTATGAATTTGCATTGCCGTCGTGACGCGTTTCGGGCGGGAGCGTGGGTGCTGTCGACTGGTTTGGTTGGAATTGGAGGCGACATGGTGGATTTTTCGTTTCTGGACACATTGAAATATGATCAGAATGGTCTTATTCCGTGCGTGGCGCAGGATGCGGAGACAGGCGAGGTTCTGATGGTTGCGTATATGAACAAGGACAGCTTGAAGCAGACGATTGAAAAGGGGTTGGCGTCCTATTGGAGCCGCAGCCGCCAGAAATTTTGGGTCAAGGGCGAGTCGAGCGGCAACACGCAGGAAGTGAAGGAAATGCGTTTCGATTGCGACAAGGACTGCGTTCTCGTCAAAATCAAACAAAACGGCGGTTCGGCCTGTCATACGGGGATGCGTTCCTGTTTTCATTTCAAACTGACCGGGAACGGGCTGGTTGAGGATGGGGTGAAGGTGTTCGATCCGGAGCGGGTGTACGGCAAAACGGAATAGACGCGCCGCGAAGAGCGAAGGGTGAGTAATGGAGCATTTCACGTACAAGTCGGGACAGTTGTTTTGCGAGGATATTCCCGTCGATACGTTGGCGGAACGGTACGGCACGCCACTGTACGTTTATTCCAAAAAGACGATTTTCAACACGTTCAAGCGGGTGCAAAAGGCGTTTTCGGATATTCCGGCCACGATTGCCTTTTCGGTCAAGTCGTGCAGTTCGCTTGGCGTATTGAAGGTGTTGCGCGACGCCGGCGCCGGTTTCGACATTGTTTCCGGGGGCGAATTGTTTCGCGCCATGAAGGTCAAGGCCGACCCGAGGAAGATTGTGTTCGCGGGCGTCGGCAAGACCGACAACGAAATTCGTCAGGCGTTGTCCAACGATATTCTCATGTTCAATGTCGAGTCGGAGGCGGAGCTGGACGTTATTCAGTCCATTGCCGCCGGCATGGGGATGGTCGCGCCGGTCGCGCTTCGCCTCAATCCCGACACGGACGCGCACACCCATGCCAAGACGACGACGGGGAAAAAGGAAAACAAGTTCGGCATCGATTTCGCCACGGCTTCGCGCATAGTCCGCAACATCGCCGAGCAGCCGAACATTCGTCTTCTTGGGCTTGATTTGCATCTTGGTTCGCCCATTTATTCCACTGCGCCGTATGCGGAGGCGCTTGGGAAGGTTGCGCGTTTCATCAGGGAGCACCGTTCGGTTCGCGCGCAGTTTGAGTATTTGAATGTGGGCGGCGGGTTTGGGTTGCTGTACCGGAACCAGACGGTTCCGACGTTCGAGGAGTATGCGGCCGCGATTGTCCCGCATGTGAAGAGTTGCGGTTCGAGGCTGATTATCGAGCCGGGGCGTTCCATCGTCGGCAATGCCGCGATTCTTTTGACGCGCGTGTTGTACGCAAAAGACAACGGCGCTCGCCACTTCACTATTGTGGATGCGGGGATGAACGATCTGATTCGTCCGGCCATGTATGACGCCTATCATTTTGTGTGGCCGACGCGGTATGACGGTTTGCCGCCGTCGCATTTGTTTAATTCCCCCGACGCTTCCTCGTATTTCTCCCGCGAGGAATCGGAGCTGGCGAGCGTTTCGTATTCGCGGGAGGTCGATGAACATGGTTTTGTCATGACCGATGTCGTCGGTCCGATTTGCGAGTCATCCGATTGCTTTGCCAAGGGCCGTCGCCTTCCTTTGTTGCAGCGGGGGCAGGTGTTGGCGTTGTTTTCCGCCGGGGCGTATGGTTCGACCATGGCGGGCAACTATAATTCCCGCCTCATGCCGGCTGAAATCATGGTGGACGGCGATACGGCGATGGTGATTCGTGAACGCCAGGATTACGACAGTCTGGTGAGGGACGAACATTTCGAATGACGGGGAGATGACATGAATATACTCGTCCCGGGGGGCGCGGGGTATATTGGTTCTCATACCGTGCGAGCGCTTCAGGAAGCGGGGCATGTTCCTGTCGTTCTCGATTCGCTCGAAAACGGGCACGCCGAAGCGGTGCGGGATGTGGAGTTGATTCACGGCAATATTCTCGATAACGAGCTTGTTGAGCGCGTATGCCGGCAGTTTTCCATTGAAGCTGTCATGAATTTCGCCGCCTATATTGAGGTGGGCGAGAGCATGAACGATCCCGTGAAGTATTACACCAACAACACCATGGCCGTTTTGTCGCTCCTCAAGACCGTGACGGAGTGCGGCATAGGGTATTATGTATTCAGTTCCACCGCCGCCGTGTATGGCCAGCCTGACGTTATTCCCATTCCGGAGGATGCGCCGACCTGTCCCGTAAATGTTTATGGGCATACCAAGCTTATGGTGGAGGAGGCGTTGTCGTGGTTGGCTGCGCGCGGGAAGATTTCCTATGCCGCGCTTCGTTATTTCAATGCGTGCGGTGCGCATTATACGGGATCGATCGGCGAGGATCACGAGCCGGAGAGTCATTTGATTCCGCTTGTTTTACGGGTGGCGCAGGGGCGGTCGGAAAAGATTTCTATTTTCGGCGACGACTACGATACGCCGGACGGGACGTGCGTCCGCGATTACGTTCATGTCGAGGACATTGCGTCCGCCCATGTGAAGGCGCTGGAATATTTGTCGCGGGGCCAGCCTTCCGGCGCGTTCAATCTTGGGACGGGTTCGGGGTATTCGGTCAGGCAGGTGGTTGAGGCGGCGCGGTCGGTGACGGGGCATTCGATTCCGGCGGTTGTGTTGCCGCGCAGGGCGGGCGACCCGGCGATGTTGGTGGCGTCGTGCGAACGCGCCAACCGGGAGCTTGGGTGGACGGCGGAGCGTTCGTCGCTTGAGAACATTATGACGACCGCTTGGCGGTGGCATTCCGGCCATCCGAACGGATTCCGAAGTTTTGTCCGCAAGAATCGGGCGGACAGGTCTGGCGACGATTTTTTCCCGTATTTGGGCGGGAAGTGCGACGGCGCCATTGAAGCATGTCCCCGGGACAACGCCGATGTCCTCCCCGACGTCAAGATATATGAGGACGCGGCGCTTGCCGCGCTTCCCAGCGCCGATGTGGTGGCCCATGCGGTTCGTTTGCAACAACTTTATAAACAGGCTCGAAGCGACAATAAATTCCACGTGTGGGAGTTGCATGAAATTCAGGAAAACGTCGCGTACTTTTCCCGCGCCGCTCATTTGGCGCACAGGTTGAGCGTTTCGGATATCGATGAAATCGCGCTTCTCGCGACGACGGAAATTCCGGGATATTTCAATTGTTCGTTTGCGGCGTTGTATTTGTATGACGCGCCTTCGCGCGAACTGCGTTTGTTCCGGGGCACGGAGGAGGCGTCTGTTCCTTGTCCGTCCGTTCTCCATCGCGATCGTGATGCGGATCATTTTCTTGTTACGTTGTTTTTTTCCCAGCAGGAGCCGTTCGTTGTCGAGGAGCACGAGGCCCGGGGGATTTTCGTCGCCGACAATGACGCGCAACTTGCGGTTCGCATACCGGAGGAGTGGTCGCCGTATTTGGGAACGACGGCGCTGGTGATGCCGTTGTGTGTTTCGGCATCGTCGGACGGCGAGGCGAACATGTTGGGCGGCCTTATCATCGGCGGTCGGGGCGGCGAGGACAAGTTCGAATCCAGGGATGCGGAAATCAGCACGTTGTTTTTCGATTTGTTGTCGTCGAGCCTGTATAATGTTCGTTTGCTCAGGCAGTTGAATGATTTGACCATTGTCGATCCGTTGACCGGGTTGTTCAATCGCCGTCATTTGATTGGTCAGTTGAGTACGGCGATGATTCATTCGTGTCGCCATAGCCACCGTCTTTCCATTGCGATTGTGGATGTCGATCATTTCAAGCGCGTCAATGACATGTACGGTCATACGATTGGAGACAAGGCGCTGTGCGCGTTGGCTGATTTGTTGAAAAAAACGATGCGTGTCGATGTCGATATTCCCGCCCGTTACGGTGGGGAGGAGTTTGTCGTTATCATGCCGTATAGCGATGAGCGCAGCGCGATGACCGGGGCGGAGCGTTTGCGTGCGCGAATTGAGGAGTCGGAGTTTGATTTGGGCGGGATATCGTTGTCGCTTACCTGTTCGATCGGTATTGCCGAGTATGACAAGCGCGAGGATTTGGAACGGCTTATTGATCGTGCCGATAATGCGTTGTACAAGGCGAAGCATGACGGTCGCAACCGTGTTGTCGCCGCATCGAGCCTGAAGGTTCCATAGTTTTCTTCACTTGGTGGTACAAATGTTGTTCATGCTCCCGGTACGGTAGCCCGCCATGTCCAGAGCTACATGGCTAAATCCCATACCGCGCAAAGTTCTGTCCGCTTCATCCATGAATGCATCGTTGTAAAACGCTTTTCTTTCGCCCGGATCGACTTCAATCCGCGCCACATCGCCGTGAGAACGAACACGAATATTGCGAATGCCCCGCTCCAGAAACCACGCTTCCGCCTGTTCGACCCGACGCAGTTTTTCACTGGTAATCGGTTCTCCATGGATGAAACGCGAAGCAAGACAGGCGAAGGACGGCTTGTCCCATATCGCCAGTCCCATGGAATGCGCCAAGCGTCGTATGGCCGCTTTGTCCAGGCCTGCCTCAAACAGCGGCGACGCTACGGCGAGTTCGCGAACAGCGCGCAGGCCTGGCCGATAGTCTCCGGTGTCGTCGGCGTTGGTACCGTCGGCGAGAACGGGGTATCCCTCTCGTTTCGCCGTTTCGATCGCGGCTTCGAAAATCGCCCGCTTGCAAAAATAGCAGCGTTCGGGAATGTTTGCGGCGAACTCTGGAACGGAAAGCGGGTCGAACGACAACAGTATGCGCTTCGCCTTGATGGAACGGATGAATTCAGCCGCTTCCTTTGCTTCCCATTCGGGGAAATTTTCCGCTTCCGCCGTTATGGCGAGCACATTGCCCGCGCCCAGCGTTTCCACCGCGACGTGCAGAAGAAACGTGCTGTCGACGCCGCCGGAAAAAGCGATGGCAAGTTTTTTGTGTGTGCGCAGTATCGCGCGTAGCGCTTCCAGTTGTTGTTCGTCGTTTTCGTTCATGTATTCTTTCTGTTGCAGACGGGGCATTCCGCGTCCGGGCGGATGGCGATTTCGCGAAATTTCATGGAGAGTCCGTCCATGAGCAGCAGGCGTCCGCTCAAGCCGATTCCGATGGAGAGTATATGCTTCACCGCTTCCGTCGCCTGAATGCAGCCGATGATTCCGGGCATGGCGCCGAAGACGGCCATGTCGTCTTTCCCCGGTTTCCAGTCGGCCGGCGGCGGGTCGCGGAAAAAGCATTGATAGCACGGAGCGCCCGGCAGGCAGAACACGCCGGCTTGTCCTTCGAAGCGGGCGGCGGAGCCGTATATATTGGCTTTTCCCTGTTTCTTGCAGGCGGCGTTGAGCGCATAGCGGGCGATGAAGTTGTCGACGCATCCGAGGGCGATATCGTATTCGGAGAGAATGTCCTCTGCGTTGTTTTCGCCGAAGCGAACGTCGATTGGCCGGACGGTGATTTCAGGGTTCAGTTCCGAGAGCCGTTCGAGGGCTGATGCGGTTTTCCGCCGGTTGATTGCGGCGGTGGTATGGAGGATTTGCCGCTGGAGGTTGCTCAGGTCGACGGTGTCCGAGTCGACCAGTCCGATTGTTCCGACGCCGGCGGCGGCGAGATAGAGCGCCGCGGGCGAGCCGAGTCCTCCCGCGCCGACGATGAGCGCTTTCGCCCGCCGGAGTTTTTCCTGTCCCGCCGTGCCGATTTGCGGAAGCAGAAGTTGCCTGTGGTATCGTGTTTGTTCGTCTGTGGACAGCGGTTCGGTCACGCACGTTTCCTTTCGTCGTTCTTGCGCCTTCCGGACGCATCCGGTATAGTATCGTCAAAAAGGAGATGGTATGCAACGATTGTGGGCGCCGTGGCGCATGAGTTATATTGGGGATGTTGATACGGAAAAGCGGGAAGGGTGCTTTTTTTGCAATGCCTGGACCGAACGCGGTCGCGAGGATGAGCATCTTGTGCTTGGGCGGGGCAGGGGCTGTTTTATCATGCTCAATCGCTATCCGTATTCGAACGCGCATTTGTTGATTGCGCCGGCGCGTCATTTCGGCGCGATGGAGGAGGCGACCGCCGGGGAGGGCGCGGAGTTATGGCGTCTAACCGTTCTTGCCAAACGGGCGCTGGCGAAGGCGGTCAATCCGGGCGGTTTCAATGTCGGCATCAATCAGGGCCGCGATGCGGGCGCGGGCGTGGTTGATCATTTGCACATACACATTGTTCCGCGCTGGAGCGGCGACGTCAACTTCATGCCTGTTTTCGCCGACATCCGCATTATCCCCCAGGCGCTGGAGGAAACGGCGAGAACGTTGCGGCCATACGTCGAGGAACTCATTGAAACCGACAATCAATAAGTTGTAATTGCCGGTTCCATCGGGCGCTGAAACCAGGGCGTCATCCCGTCTTCCCGCGATCGTTCTTCCTGGCCGCGCGCGCTCCCCTCCCTGCGAGTCCGGGTCGGACACGCCGTCTTGTGTCGAATACGGGCGCGTATACGCCTACGGCGTCATTGACCGGCCGGAAACAACTCCAGCGCCCTGGACGCCATTCGCTGACCGTATATTTCAAATAACTCGCGAAACGAATCAACGGATTCCTTGATCGCAACCGGACCAAAATGAATCACCGGCTTGCCCAAACCTCCGCCACCCGAATACGCCAACATGCCCATCACCAAAAAATGTTCCAATATCGACTGAATCGCAATCTCGCCGCCGCCATGAATGTAATTCGCCGTCGCAAAAGCGCCGCCAATCTTGCCAACCAACCCATACTGCGGCGCCTGCTCAAGCCATCCCTTCACAACCGCCGACGTACTCGCGAAATACACCGGACTGCCAAGAATCAATAACGAAGACTCGCGCACATACTCGCCGTCAACCTCGTCAAGAGACATGCACCTGCCGCGGACACCCGGAACCTTCGCCATCCCGGCAAGGATAAAATCGGCACAACGGCAAGTCGTTCCCGAAACCGAATGATAAATAATGGAAGCCTGCATACCCGTTCCTTCCCTTGCATCACCGAATCGTGTTCCGCAACACGCCAATCTTTTCAATCTCGCACTCGACCACATCGCCCGAACGCAAAAACTTCGGCGGCTGGAAACCCATCCCGACACCGGCCGGCGTTCCCGTAATCAATATATCCCCCGGCTCAAGCGTCATCCCGGCGGAAATCTCCGACAACAACCGGGGTATGTCGAAAATGAAATCGTTCGTATTCGAGTCCTGGCGCAACTCGCCATTGACCCGACACCTGATCGCCAAATGCGGCGGCGCCGCAAACTCGTCCGCCGTCACAATCCACGGACCAAACGGCGCCGCACCATCCATGCCCTTGCCCAAAATCCATTGATTGTGCCGATGCTGAATGTCACGGGCGGAAATATCGTTCGCGACCGAATACCCGAAAATATGCGAAAACGCATCCTCAGGTCTCGCCTTCGAACAACGACGGCCAATAATCAACGCCAACTCGACCTCGTAATCAAGCTGCGCGGTGATGTCCGAATGCGACGGAATCTCCCCGTCCGGACCAACCGCGCGATCAACGCGCTTGGTGAAAATAATCGGATAGTCGGGCCGAACCCATTCCCGACCCGCATACTTCGCCGACTCAATCGCGTGCGCGACATAATTCTGACCGACGCAAAGAATGTCGTGGCGCGGATGCGGAATCGGAGCCTGCAACCGAACCGCGGACAACGGCTCGCCGCCCGCGCGGGCGATCTTCGCCTGAATGTCGGCCGCTTTCGTCCCGTCATACCCGGCAATGAAATCAACCAGGTCCGCGCAATCATGCCCCAGACTCTTCAACGAATGCACCGTATCGCCGGTTGCGGAAACGACTCCGGGCAATTCCTCGTTATTGCGGTCCAGGTAGGTAACGAATTTCATGGCTTTTCCTTTATCGAACGGGGTGAGTTTTGCATAGCGCACAATGAACCCTATTTAAAAAGGATTCGCGAAAAGGTCAACAATATCTTCGCGCAACACGGCAAACGCCGTGCCGACTGGACAGCGACTTCGAAATTTTGTATAACAATTCACCTCATGCAGGCACGCAAAAAAGGGACCCCATGAACGAACAAATAAAATTGATCGGAGAACGAATCCGGGAACTGCGGGAAATTCTCGAAATAACACCCGACCAGGCGGCAGCCAGGGTGGGCGTTCCCGTTGCCCGATACAACGCCTACGAAAATGCGTCCGATGATATCCCCATCGGCGTTCTCTACGCCCTCGCCTCGGAGTTCGGCGTCGACCCCACCGTCCTCCTCACCGGCGACGGACCGCGCATGGACGAATACTCCCTCGTACGAGACGGACAAGGTATCAAAATCGAACGCTACGCGGGATACTCTTTCTCCGCCCTTGCCTTCAACTTCAAACATCGCGACATGAACCCGATGATCGTCACCCTGAGCCGGGCCGAAACGGCGGAACTCGTCACCCACAACGGGCAAGAATTCAACTACGTCCTGGAAGGCGGCATCACCGTCGTTATTGGCAAAAAGGAATTCATCCTGAACGCCGGCGACAGCATTTATTTCAACCCCGCCGTTCCGCACGGGCAGCGGGCCGTCACCCCGACCGCGAAATTTCTTACCGTCATCAATGAATAGCGCCATCGCGCACGAAGGATAGAATTATGTTTGAACGGTTTTTGCAACGAACCGAATTTTCCGGCTACGAGGATTTCAAGGAAAATTACGCGCTCGCCATTCCGGAGAATTTCAATTTCGGCTACGACGTCATCGACGAATGGGCCAAAGAAAATCCCGAAAAACCCGCGCTCGTCTGGACGGACGACGAGGACAACGAAAAACGCTTCACCTTCGGCGACGTCAAACGCAACAGCGACAAGGCCGCCTCCATGTTCAAATCGCTTGGCGTCAAAAAAGGCGAAACCGTCCTCCTGATGCTCAAACAACGGCCCGAAGTGTGGTTCTGCATGATCGGCCTGCACAAACTGGGCGCAATCGTCATTCCCGCAACCTACCAGTTGACCGCCAAAGACATCGCCTACCGCTGCAACGCCGCGTCGGTCTCCATGATCTGCATCGCCCACGACAAGGAACTCGTCACCCAAGTCGAAAAAGCCCGGCCCGACTGCCCGACCGTGCGCCATATCAGCATTCTCGCGGACGCGATTCCCGACGGCTGGCGTTCGCTCCGGCGGGATCTGGACGACGCTTCCCCCGACTGGCAACGGCCGACCGGCGCGGAAGCGACGACCAACCACGACGGCATGCTTATTTATTTCTCTTCCGGCACGACCGGAATGCCCAAAATGATTCTCCATGATTTCGAGTATCCGCTCGGCCATATCACCACGGCGAAATATTGGCAGCACGTCGAGGACGGCGGCCTGCATCTGACCATGGCCGATTCGGGATGGGCAAAATTCGGCTGGGGAAAAATCTACGGCCAGTGGATCTGCGGCGCCGTTCTCGTTGCCTACGACACGGAGAAATTCACCCCCGTTCACCTGCTTCGAACCATGGAACGACTCCGCCTCACCACCTTTTGCGCGCCGCCCACAGTGTACCGCTTTCTTATTCAGGAAGATTTGACCAAATATGACTTTTCGTCGATTCATCACGCGGAAACCGCGGGCGAACCGCTCAACCCCGAAGTGTTCGACCGTTTCATGAAAGCGACCGGACTTCCCATTTGCGAAGGGTTCGGGCAATCGGAATCGAGTGTGCTCCTTGCGAATTTCGAATGGTTCCCGATTAAACCCGGTTCAATGGGCAAGCCCTCGCCCCTTTACGATCTCGATATCGTCGACGAAAACGGCGCATCGTGCGAAGACGGCATTGTCGGCGCCATCGTCGTCAAGAACACAGACAAACGCCATCCGACCGGATTGTTCCGTGAATATTACCGCGACAAGGACGCGATGGACAAATGCTGGACGAACGGCGTTTATTCGACCGGCGACACGGCATGGCGCGATGAGGACGGGTATTACTGGTTTGTCGGCCGGAACGACGATGTGATCAAGTGTTCCGGCTACCGCATTGGACCGTTCGAGGTCGAAAGCGCGCTTTTGACCCACTCCGCTGTGCTGGAATGCGCCATTACCGCTGTCCCCGACCCTGTGCGGGGCCAAGTGGTGAAGGCGACCGTCGTTCTCACCAAAAACGCCGCGCCGTCGAACGCGCTTGCCAGAGAATTGCAGGAGCACGTCAAAAAGGTCACCGCGCCGTATAAATATCCGCGCGTTGTCGAATTTGTTTCCGAACTGCCCAAGACGACGAGCGGCAAAATCCGGCGAACCGAAATACGGGGAAAAGACGCGGAACTGGCCTCTATGCGGCAACGCCGCGCGGCTTTTGACGAGTAAAAATACGGGGGCGCTGTTCGCGCCCCCCCAAAAAAAACTTGCGAGTCCGTGTCGGACGCACCGTCTTTCTTTATCCGGCCACGATATGTGTACACGCCTGCGGCATCAACGCAACCAAATCAGTCCTCGTCGATTTCCTCTTCCTCTTCATCGTCGAAGTCGTCAACCGAAAACACAGCGTCCCGAATGCGGTCAAACACCGGTCCCGGCAACGAAACCGACTGGCCGCCAGAATAATATACCACCGTCTGGCCGCCCTGCTTGCGAACCACCGCAACCTTGCGCAAATTGATAATGGTGTCGCCAATCAAACACAATCCCTGCTCGGGAACAAGCGTGTAAAACTCATCGCTCTCATCAAAACATTCACCCGAATTCGCCGACATGACATTCCCTTTCAACAATAGGAACGGAAAAACTCACACCGTACCAGGCGTCCACGGACGATTGACCTCGTCCTTCCACGCAATATCCGAAATGCTATACCGCGGACGCGGAGGCATCGACTCCGCCGGATACCCCGTCGGCAACAATGCAATCGGAAAATTGAACTTCGGATCAAGATTCAACGCCTGACCGATTTTCTCCGAATCAAAAAAACCAATCCAGCAGCATCCCAACTCCAACGCCGTCGCCGCCAACACATAATGCTCGCCCGCCAACATGCAATTGACCCGAATGGCAACGTCGTTCGACTCCCTGTCCCCGTCGGCCTTGCCGTCGCCATACCGCGACTCAAGCGCCGACAGCGTCTCCTCCGACAACGCGCCAATATCAGCCAACTCCTTGGCGCGGCGCAACCGCTTCTTGAATACTCCCCGATCCCCCAACAGCACCGTAATGACCGGAGCCTCCTTCAATACCGGCTGTCCATACCCCGCCTCGACAAGCGCTGCGCGAAGCTCGGGCGCACGCGCAACCAGAAAGCGCCATGGCTGGGAATTCGTGGCGCTTGGCGCGCGGCGCGCCGCCTCCAGGCATGTCTCGATATCCTTCCCCGAAACCGGCCTGTCGCTAAAACGCCTGCATGAACGCCGATTGCGAACGACTTCGAAAAAATCCATGCTCTCCTCCGAAAAGACAGACGATAAACCATTCCCCGGGCCCCGCCTGAAACGTCCTGGAATCGTCATGCCGGCGTCGGCGAAACGTTTCGAAGGAGAAAACCTTTCTCGGGAAAGTTTTTCTCTCTCAAGGCGGCTCTCTGATGACGACACGGCAATCACGGGACACTTCAAACAGGGGCTAGTCCTGAATCAATACGCGGGACGTCATTTCCTTTGGAATCTTCAATTCCAGAAGCTTGAGCATGGTCGGAGCGATATCCGACAATATCCCGCGCTCCGCCAGCTTCTTGTCCCACGACGAACGGGCGACATAAATCAACTCCACCGGAAACAACGTATGGCTGGTCTTGGTCATGCCCGTCTCGTAATCAACCATCTGCTCGGCATTGCCGTGATCGGCCGTGATCAGAATGTCCGCGTCAAGCTCAAGCAGCTTGGGAACAATCTGGCCAATGGAACGATCCACCATTTCCACCGCCTTCCGCGCCGCCTTCGGATCGCCTGTATGCCCGACCATGTCGCCGTTCGCGTAATTGATGACGATCATCCTGTACGGATTGTCGTGAATGCGGCTCAAAATCTCCGCTGTAACGAACTCCGCCTCCATCTCGGGATGCGTCGCAAACGTCGCCGGATCGAACCGGCCCTTCACCTCAACCTGATCCTCGTTCTTGTACGGCGTCGTCGACTTGCCGTTGAAAAACGACGTCACATGGCGGAACTTCTGCGTCTCGGCCAAACGAAGCTGCCTGTACCCGGCATCCGCGACCACCTCGCCCAATAAATGATCCATCCCGCCGTCCGCACCCATCGCGCCCAGCATAAACGCGGTGAACGAATCGTAATACCGGGTCAAACCGGCATACGCCACCTTCGGCTTCGCGGACAGCTTCCCCGGATAATCCGGCTCGACAAACGCCTGGGTCAATTGAATCGCCCGATCCTGACGGTAATTGGTGTGAAGAATCGAATCGCCGTCCTCGACCCCGGCGTACCCGTCCAATATGTGCGGCGGAATGTACTCGTCAACCATCTCGGTGCCGTCGGGCGTCTTGTCGTTGGCGTAGGATTGACTGACGACGGATAAAATATCCTTGCCCTTCTTGCCCTTGGCCGAGACGATTGCCGCATAGGCGATGTCGGTTAAATCGTAATTTTTCGAACGGTCCATCGCGTAATACCGGCCCATGGCGGTGCCTATGCTTGCATTGCCAATCTCGGCCAGAACCTTTTCCAGCTTGGCGATATATTCCGCGCACGATCTCGGCGGAGTGTCGCGCCCGTCAAGAAACGGATGAACGACTATTTTTCCCGCCGGAAACTCCTGGCGGGCGCGGCGCAGAATCTTGAACAAATGCTCCTGGTGCGCATGCACACCCTCGTCCTGCAACAAGCCAAAGGTATGGAAGGAACTGTTGTTGTCCTTCCAGTTCTTCATCAGGCGCTTCCATTCGACGGTGTCGAACAGGGTGCCGTCCCTGAGTCCGTCGTCAATGCGTTTCAGCTCCTGAATCACAATGCGCCCCGCACCCATATTGAGGTGTCCGACCTCGGACGAACCTTGATACCCGTCCGGCAAACCGACCGCTTCGCCGGATGCGTCCAGAAGCGTCCAGGGGTACCGCGCCTTCAATCCGTCTATGACCGGCGTGCGGGCGGCGCACACCGAATTGCCTTTCGGATTGGGGTTGTATCCCCATCCATCCCGAATAATAAGCACTACCGGTTTGACTGGCATTGCGATTCTCCTCTAAAAAACGTCCCTCATCGTGATAATGCGCCAGCGGAACGCTTGCCGTCCCGACAAGAGGCACTATAATAAGAGTACATTATATATGGAAGGGAGGGTGCATGTCCAAGGCTTTACAATTTTTTATCGCAGGCATCATACAGGGGTCGCTTCCCGACAGCGCGCACCCGCAAGAGTATCGGCGACGGATTGGAAAAATGCTGGCCGCCGCGTTTCCCGGCTCTTCCATATTCGATCCGGTGGAAGAATACCCCGACAGCATCGGATACGATGACGCAAAAGCGGCAGGGGCTTTTTTCGACTTGATGGACAGGGCGGGAAAAACGGACGTGCTCATTGCATTCGTGCCGGAAGCCAGTATGGGAACCGCTATCGAACTGTGGAACGCCCATCATGCCGGCGCCGTTGTTGTGGCGGTGTCGGGACTGCGCTTGAACTGGGTGATTCGCTACCTCTCCGATGCGGTTGTGGAGAATATGGAGGAACTTGCGCTCTTTATAGAAAACGGGGGGTTGCGTTCGCTTATAGAAGCTAAACGATGATATTAATCGTTCGCATACGGGCACGTGCGCCGCTCTCTTCCTCGGGCTCGTCGTCCTTGGGTTTTTTCTTGTCGCCTTCGTCCTGTTCGTCCTGGCGACGCTTTTTTTCGCCTTCCTTGTCGCGCTCTTCGTCACGGCGAATGCCGTGCTCCTCTTTTTGCCTAAGCTGCAATACAACCTGATCCTGCTGGCGGTCATGTTCCTTCTGCGATGCGACCTGGCCGATCTCCTGACCGCGCAGGACATCGTCGCCCTTCGATTGAGTCTGCTGCACAAGACTCGTTTTCACCAAATTGTCTTGAATTGCACCAATACTCATCGCTGGTCTCCATCCATGCACTACAGCGCCGCACTCCCTTATACTATACTGTACGGATATATCGATGCAAACTTTAATACTTTTAGTTATCCATCGAAATCAATTTTTGCTATCTGTCCAACCACCCACCGTTTACACCCGGAAACGCACATCGCGCATAACACGCCCGGAGGTATTGGCAAACGTCGCGACAGGTAAAAAACAGAGACAGAGAAGAAAAAGCGGGGGGGCTTGGCAATGTAACGTATTGTGGTTTAAATTGTTAGTTGTACGCGTGTGGGCAAACTCCATCTCCTTTTCCCCCACCCCAACGCGCGGCGGCATGCCGAAGCCAAGCGGCATGCCGCATTTTTTTGTTTGCATTTGCCGGGATTCACCATACACTTCTCATATTCGCCGCCAAGCTGGCAAAGGACGAGAAAAAATGCAGCGTTCATCGTATTACTTTTACCGTCGGTATTTCAGCTTCTTTTCCGGGAGGAAAAGCGACGGCGATATGTAGAAACAATACATAAGCTGATTCACTTTCCGACCGGCCCAAAGGCCGGTTTTTTTTGTTTCGAAAAACGAAAACACACTGAAAGGAACGATCATGTCAACCGCACGCAAGTCACTCGGGTGCATCGGGCTGGGAGCGTTCGGACGGTTTCTCGCCAAATACATGGCCCGGTATTACGATGTGCTCGGACATGACAACAACTACCCGACAAATGAAGTGATGGAACAGGACGGCGCCTCCGCCATCGTTCGCGGAACCCTGGCCGAAACGGCGCAATGCGATATCGTCATCTTCGCCGTTCCCCTCGCATCGCTCGAACAGGCGGTTGTCGAAGCGGCCCCCTTCATTAAACCGGGAGCGCTGGTCGCCGATGTGACCTCGGTCAAGGTTACTCCGCTCTCGATTCTCTCCCAACATATTCCCGAACACGCCGACCTGCTCGGAACGCACCCGCTTTTCGGGCCGCAGTCCGGGAAAAACGGCATTGCCAGCCTGCGCATTGCGCTCTGTCCCGTTCGCATCGGGCAAGAACGCTACTACAAAGTTTGCGATTTTCTGACCGACGAACTGCGGCTTCTCGTCCTCAAAACCACCCCCGACGCGCACGACCGGGAAATGGCGAAAGTGCAGGCAATGACGCATTTCATGAGTCGGGCGCTCAGGGAAATCGGGCTGGAACCCTCGCCAATGGCAACCAGAGCGTATGAAAAGTTGCAGGAATTCGCGTCTATCGTCCTGTCGGACTCGTGGGATCTGTTCCTGACTATCGAAAAAGGCAATCCCCACGCCAACGTCATACGAAAGCGCCTTATCGATGAATTGACGAAATTGGAAAATCAATTGGAAGAAACCGGGACGGAAACCGCCAACGCCTGCGCCTCATGAAACAACCGCACCGGCGACGGACAGGCAATCGAAAAAGCCGGGGAAAGTTTTCCCGACCGCGTCGGGATTCGTGATGGACAGGCCGTTCGCGGCAAGGCCGAGGATTGCAAGCGACATGGCAATACGGTGATCGCCGCACGAATCGACAACGCAGGACGCTATGCTGGAACGCGGCAACGGATGAATAGTTACCCAATCCGAACCCTCGTCGCAGTGAACGCCGAGCCGGGCAAGTTGTTTGACGAGCGCATCAATGCGATCTGTCTCGTGGCCGCGAATATGCGCAATGTTCGTCATGGTGACGGGACCGTCGGCAAACACGGCGAGAACGCCAAGCGTCAGGGCCATCTCCGACATGGCGCGCATATCGAGAGTGAAACCGCCGCGAAGCGTCTCGCCCGTTCCGGAAACGGAAACGCCGCCGCCCGCGTTCTCGATCATGCCGCCGAGGCGCTCCAGAACCGAAATGAATTTCGCCCCCGGCTGTCCCGAATGCGCGGAAAGATTCGCGACCGTCACGCAGCCTCCGACAAGAAGCGGAAGGGCGAGGAAATAATTGGCGCTGTTGAAATCGGCCTCCATCACCAGGGAACACGCGCGGTACGGCTGCGGATTGATGAACACGGTTTGCGTTCCGGGCGCTTTTTCCGTTTCGGTCCGGACGCCGAACGAATGCATCAGGTCAAGCGTGAGATCGATATAGCATTCTTCCGGATCGATGTCCGTAATGGCAACGACCGACGGACGGGACGAAAGCGGCGCCGCCAGCAGAATGCCGCTGGCGAATTGGCTCGACTTTGCTGCGGAAATGGCCACGGCCCCGCCGGACAACCCGGTCCCGTTCACCAACAGCGGAAACGAGCGCTCGGCGTTCTCCCGCCGGATGTCGGCGCCCCACGCGCCCAATGCGTCCAGAAGAGGACCAATGGGACGACGGGCAAGCTGATCGGTCGCCGCAACTCGCCAGCTTCCGGCCGGCGCGGCGGCGAGAAGCCCGGTCAGGAAGCGACCGACAGTGCCGGACGAACGAATATCCAATTCGCCGGACCGCACGGGAAACGCAAGGCCGTGCCCATGCACGACATACCGCCCGGCGGACGGATTCAAAACCGGAACGCCCAAACCGCGAAGCGCGGAAAGCGCGGCCTGGATATCGTCCGAATCGGGAATATGGTCAAGAATCGATTCCCCCTCCGCCACTGCGGCGAGAAGAAGGGCTCGGTTGGAAAGGCTTTTGGAGCCGGGGACGCTCAGAGTACAGTCAAGCCGCTTTGCGAGTGGTTTAATATGGAGTAATTTCATAGGAGAATACAATGTCCTGGTCACGAGGCAGTTGGCGTTCAAAACCGTTGTTGCACATTCCCGAATACCCCGACATGGCAGCGCTGCGCGATGCCGAGGAACACTTGAAGACCTATCCGCCGCTGGTGTTCGCGGGCGAAGTGCGGCAACTCAAAAGCTCGCTCGCCGAATCGGCGCAAGGCCAGGGGTTTGTCCTCCAAGGCGGCGATTGTGCAGAAACATTCGCCGATTTCAATACACAAAACATCCGCGACACCTTCCGCGTCCTGCTGCAAATGGCGCTTATCATCACCTTTGTCGGCGAAAAACCGGTGGTGAAAATCGGGCGGGTCGCGGGACAATTTTCGAAACCGCGCAGTTCGACGACGGAAACAGTCGACGGCCAGCCCATCTTAACCTATCGCGGCGACATGATCAATGGGTTCGAAGCGACAGCCGACGCAAGAAAGCCCGACCCCGAGCGAATGATTCGCGCCTACTTCCAGTCCGCCGCCACATTGAACCTCCTCCGCGCCTTTGCCAGCGGCGGCTACGCCGACCTGTTCCGCGCGGGACGCTGGCTCCTCGACTTCGTCGGCACGTCGGCGGTGCGGGTAAAATACGAATCGCTCGTCCACAACATCAACAAAACCCTCGGCGTCATGCGCGCATACGCACAACCCGAAGCGCCGGAAATGATGCCGTCCGCCCAAAAAGTGGACTACTACGCTTCGCACGAAGCGCTGTTTCTGCCGTACGAGGAAGCGCTCGCGAGAAACGACAGCCTGACGGGCGATCCGGTCGCGACTTCCGCGCATTTTTTGTGGCTTGGTGAACGAACCCGGGGTATCGACAGCCCGCAGGTGGAATTTCTGCGCGGCGTTATCAATCCCGTCGGCATTAAATGCGGACCGGGCGCGAACGCGGGCGATATCGAACGCCTGATCGAACGCCTGAACCCGTCCAACGAAAAAGGCAAAATCACCCTCATCCTCCGCGCCGGCGTGGAAAAAGCGACCGATGTCTATACCAATTTGATTCGGGGACTGAAACACACCGGACGCGAAATCCTGTGGATGGTCGACCCAATGCACGGCAATCCGAAAAATGACGAAAACGGCGTCAAAACACGCATGTTCACGGACATCCTGAACGAAGCCAAAATTTTCGTCGACGTATGTCGTGAAGAATCCGTGCATCCAGGCGGAATCCATTTGGAAATGACCGGGAAAAACGTGACCGAGTGCCTGGGCGGCTCCGACCGGGTGGAAGATCTGTCCTGCAACTACGACACCCAATGCGATCCGCGATTGAACGCGTCCCAGTCGCTTGAACTCGCTTTCGCCTTTTCCGAACACATGGTCAAAACAGCCCCGCCGCCCCCACCGCACAAAACGTCCGGAAGATTCTGACGAAAACGGCGCAACCGCTCATATCCCGCCAACGTTCGCTGTCGAAACAGCGGTCGTTGGCGTTTTTTTTAAGACGGAATAAATACCTTGCGCAAAATAAAAGCTTCACATATATTCGCACATCATTAACGCATCGGGGAAATTGTTGTACGCATATCGTACCCAAGGTAATTGCGCTATTTTCTGGTTTTTCTTTTGCAAGGAGAGGCATCATGAAAAAAATCGGTCTCATCGCATTTGCCCTTATGCTCGGTTTCGCGCTCGCCGTGTCGCAAGCCGAGGCTATCGACTACCCCAATTCACCCGTCTCCGTCATCGTTCCCTACGGCGCGGGCGGCGGAACCGATCTGGTCGGGCGCGCGCTCGTCGATTCGATCAAAGACTCATTCCCGCGAGGCATCGCGGTCGAAAACCGACTCGGCGGCGGCGGCTCGGTCGGCATGTCCTACGGACAACACGCCAAACCCGACGGAAACATCATCACCATGACAACCGTCGAACTCGTCACCCTCCCCCATACCGGTACGGGCGGAGACATCAGCTATGAAAATTTCAGCCCGATCATGATGGTCAACTCCGCCTACTCAGCCATCACCGTCCACGCCGACTCCCCTTACCAGTCGTTGAACGACCTGATCGCGGACGCCAAGGAACGGCCGCTCCAAATCGGCAATTCCGGCATCGGCGCAATTTGGCACCTGGCAGCGGCCGGCCTCGGCAAAGCGGCCGGCGTCGAATTCATACACATCCCCTTCGACGGCGCCGCTCCCGCCATGACCTCGCTCTTGGGCGGACACATCGACGCGGTCGCGGTCAGCTACGCCGAAGTCGTGTCCCAAATCGAAGCGGGCGAACTCCGCGCGCTGGCCGTTCTCGCACCCCACCGCCTCGCCTCCGCCCCCGATATCCCGACAGGAAAAGAACTCGGATACGACGTCGCAATCGGCACCTGGCGCGGATTCGGCGTACCCAAGAACACTCCCGCCGAAATCACCGCCTGGCTGGAAAAAACCTTTATCGACGGCGCAAACTCGCCCAAATTCGTCAAGTTCATGGCCGACAGCAAAAACGACATAGAAATACTCGACAGCAAACAATACGCCGAACGACTGGCCAATGACAATCTCATGTTCAAGGAACTGATCAGCGAACTCGGACTGGATCAATAGAAATAATAAAAATATTCCCATGCATCCCGGGGCGAGCGAACGTCTCGGGATGCTTTGGTTGCAAGGAAAGTTTTATGAAAAAAGGCAATTATATCGCGGCTGCCCTCTTCGCCGCGCTCGCTGGCTGCGTGATATGGGAATGCTCCGGATTCCCGCCAAGCAAAGGCGGCGTTCCCGGGCCCGGCATATTCCCCATCATCATCGCCATCATCATGCTCATGGCTTCGATTTCGCTCATCATGACCACCCTCCGAATGCGGCCGGAAGAGGACAAACCACTCAATCTCGCCAGCGTTGGCAACAAGCGCGTCTACCTGACCATGATCGTCATGATAGCGTACCTGTTGATCCTGCCAGAGGTCGGGTTTGTGGCCACCAGCGCGATCCTCATGTTTGCGCTGGTACAATGGTTCGGGCGCTATTCCTTCATCAAATGCGCATTGTGGTCATTGGGGATTCCGTGCATCATCTATTTCGTCTTCAGCGAAGTTCTCCTCGTTCCGTTCCGTTTCGGCTTCCTGATGTAAGCCATAACAAGAAAGGGAATCCCCATGACGGCGGAAGTTCTCCAAACAGTCTTTGAACCGCTCACCCTCCTCTACATTATCATCGGCGTCGCGGCTGGAATGGCGATCGGCTGCCTGCCTGGCTTGACTGCGACCATGGGGGTGGCGCTCGTCCTCCCGCTCACCTTCGGCATGGAAGCGGCGCCGGGAATCCTCATGCTCTTGGGCGTCTATGTGGGGGCGATTTACGGCGGCTCGGTCGCGGCCATCCTCATCCGGACGCCGGGAACGCCGGCGGCGGCGGCAACCGTACTCGACGGATACGAGTTCGCCAAGCGCGGCGAAGCCGGACGGGCGCTGGGCATCTCCACCGTGTCCTCGTTCGTCGGCGGCATCGTCAGTTGCATTGTCCTGACGCTGCTCTCGCCGCAACTCGCCAAAATCGCCCTGAAATTCAGTTCGCCCGAATTCTTCATGCTGGCCGTCTTTGGCTTGTGCGTCATCGCCAGCATCAGCGGAAACAGTCTGGCCAAGGGCGTCCTCTGCGGAGCGTTGGGCATATTGCTCGCCACAGTCGGCATAGACGGAATCACCAGTTACAAACGATTCACCTATGACAACATCAACCTTCTCTCCGGCATCAACTACATCCCGGTCATGATCGGCCTCTTCGCCATGTCGCAGGCGTTTGAAAGCATTGAAACGATTTACGTCAAGGGAATGGTCAGCAAAAAAATCAATAGCGTTCTTCCGACGAAATCGGACATGAAACTGATTTTGAAAAACGGACCGTTCTACGGCCTTATCGGAACGCTCATCGGAATTATTCCCGGAGCGGGAGCAGATATCGGCGCCTTTGTTGCCTATGGACAGGCGCGCAACCTTTCCAAACATCCGGAAAAATTCGGCACCGGCATTCCGGAGGGAATCATGGCGCCCGAATCGTCCAACAACGGTGTCACCGGCGGTGCGATGATCCCGATGCTGACTCTGGGCGTCCCCGGAGACGCGGTTGCCGCAATCATGATAGGCGCCTTGACCATCCAGGGATTGCAGCCGGGGCCGCTGTTGTTCCGCAATCACGCGACATTGGTCAACAGCGTCTTTCTCGGCCTGTTCGTCGCCAATATCGTCATGTGCGTTATGGGCCTGTCCTGCATCCGCATCTTCACGAAAGTCCTGTCCATTCCGAAATCGGTGTTAATTCCGGCAATTTTCTTGTTTTGCGTAATCGGATCGTATGCAATGGCCAATAATTTTTTCGATGTCTGGACCATGCTCATCTTCGGGATTATCGGCTACTTTCTGAATAAGGTGGAAATATCCTCTTCCCCCGCCGTTCTGGGCCTTATCCTCGGACCCATGGCGGAGAGCCATTTCCGCCGCGCACTCCTCATGTCACGCGGCAGTTACAGCACATTTCTCGCAACGCCCATCACGTGGCTCTTCGCCGCGCTCATCGTTGTTTCCATTGGCCTGCCGCTCTGGAACAGGCACAAGAAGAGACAACAAATTGATTGGTAATGAATAATGAACAACGGGGCGAATGAAACGGAAAATGAGGCAGACATGTAACGCGAAAAGAAAAACGCTCTGTTTTCGCAAGAAAACGGAGCGTTTTTTGTAATGGCGATCGCGACGGGACTCGAACCCGCAACCTCCAGATCGACAGTCTGGTGCTCTAACCAATTGCGCTACGCGATCAGAATTCTGTGTACTGGCCCAAGCCGTGACTTGGAGATAAAAAAGCCCTGTTTTCATGTGAAGACAGGGCGCTTTGTTTTTGGCGATCACGACGGGACTCGAACCCGCAACCTCCAGATCGACAGTCTGGTGCTCTAACCAATTGCGCTACGTGATCAACGTTCTTACCTTTGGAGGAACCGAGTATATGAACCTCCGCGTATTTGTCAAGCAAAAGAAAAACAAATATTTGGAAGAAATTCCAAATTTATGCCTCGGCCACTGCCGGCACGGGCAATCCATGGACTTTGGCGATTGCCTGCAAGTCGGCCCAGAGCTGCGCGGGAAGCGTAATGCCGTTGGCGCGGCGTTCTTTCTCCGACTCGATTTCCGGTTCTCCGGGGATAATCAGCGGCGGCAAACCGGCCCGGACCGGGGTGTTGTGCAGTATGTCGCGCCACTCAAGAATGCGCTTGTTGTATTCGCTTCGTTCCATGAACATGTCGATGTTGATGGCGATGAAGGCGTGCGCCAGGTTGCTCGGTTTGTCCGGGTGGCTGTACATGCTGATCATCTGGCTCAGGAACGGACCGCCGCCGAGGAGGCCGGTGAGGATATCGATAAAAAGGGAAATGCCAAAGCCCTTGTGCATTCCGGTCGGGAGCAGTATGCCTTTGATTCCTTCGTCCGGGTCGGTCGTGTCGTTTCCGGCGCGGTCGGTCGCCCAGCCGGTCGGTATGGAGACGCCTTTTTTCTTCGCATAAATCAGCTTGCCCAACGCGACCATGGACATGGCGACGTCGATGCAGAAGGGATCGCTGTCCGGAATGGGCGCGGCGAGGGCTATGGGGTTGTTGCCGCTCACGGGGGCGGTGACGCCGGGCATTCCAATGTTCGGCTTGACGTTGGTGACGGTCAGGCCGAGAAGGCCTTCCGCCGCGGCCATGCGGGCGTAGATTCCGGCGGCGCCGTAGTGGTTGGAATTGCTGGCGATGATGAGGGAGACGCCGAATGTTTTTGCTTTTTCGATGGCGAGCAGCATACCGTCGCGGCCGACGATGTAGCCAAGTCCGGCGTCACCGTCGATATGGCCGATGGGCAGGGCGGGATTCAGTTTGTTGACGATTTTGGGAGCCGGGTTCACGACTTTGTCGCGCAGGCGTTTTTCATAGTCGGGCGTGCGCAGGGTTCCGTGGGAGTCGATGCCCCATAAATCGCTTTGGACGGTGGACCATGCGGCGAACTCGGCGTCGGCTTGCGGCATGCCGGTTTTTGCGAATACGGAGGTTAGAAACGCTTTCAGCGCTTCGGAGTCGATTTTCACATTGGGCATTGGGAAACATCCTTTTCAAAGAGAGGAAAACAAACGCGGTTGAATTATTCGGATTATAGGGCGTTCCCGCGCGAACGCAACATTTCGGGCGGAAAAATTCTATATACTTGCCTCCCTTTTCCTGTATACTGGGATATTCTTCAAGGCCCGGAATTCCTCCGGGCCTTGCGAGGTTTCTTTGGAAAGACAGACGGAATATCCATGGACACGAAACTGATACGCAATTTTTCCATTATTGCCCACATTGATCACGGGAAATCGACGCTTGCCGATCGTATTTTGCTGCAAACCGGCTTGGTGACGGAACGCGAATTCCGTGCCCAGTTTCTTGACGACATGGACCTGGAGCGGGAACGCGGCATTACGATCAAGGCGCATCCGGTCACAGCCTCCTTCACCAGCAAAAACGGCAAAACCTACCAGATCAATTTTATCGACACCCCCGGCCATGTGGACTTTTCCTATGAAGTCTCCCGGTCGCTTGCGGCGTGCGAAGGGGTTTTGCTGGTGGTCGACGCGTCGCAGGGAATCGAGGCGCAGACGGTGGCGAACACTTATTTGGCGCTGAACAACGACCTGACCATCATTCCCGTCGTCAACAAGATCGATCTTCCGTCGGCCATTCCTGACGCGGTGTGCGAGGAAATCGTTTCGTTTTTGGGCGTATCCCCGTCCGAAGTTCGTTATGCCAGCGCCAAGACGGGCGAAGGAATTGAAGAGATTCTCGAGTCCATTGTCTCCGTAATCGATCCGCCGAAGGGCGATCCGGAAAAACCGTTGCGCGGCATGATCTTCGATTCGGTGTACGACGATTATCGCGGCGTCATCACCTATTTGCGCATTGTCGACGGGACGCTCAAAAAAGGCGACAAGGTGGAAATGATGTCGTCGGGGAAAGTGTACGAAGTCACCGATCTCGGCATTTTCGCCCCCAACATGAAACCGGTCAAGAGTCTTTCCGCCGGGCAGGTGGGTTATATCGTTGGCAACCTGAAGGATATTCGCTCAGTCAAAATCGGCGACACGCTGACCTTTGCTGGCAGCAAGGTCGAACCGCTTCCCGGCTATGTCGAACCGAAAAGCATGGTTTATTGCGGCCTGTATCCGTCTTCGACCGAGAATTTCGAAAATCTCCGAAAAGCGCTCGAACGCCTGGCGCTGAACGACGCGTCGTTCAATTATATTCCCGAATCGTCCACCGCGCTCGGGCACGGCTTCCGTTGCGGATTTCTCGGGCTTTTGCATATGGAGATTGTCCAGGAACGCCTCGAGCGGGAAAGCGATCTGGATCTGGTCAAAACGGCGCCGAACGTGACGTACGAGGTCCTCCGCACGGACGGAACGGTGAACGAAGTCCATTCGCCGGCGGATGTGCCGGATCCGTCGTTCATCGAAGAAATCCGCGAACCGATTGTCCGCCTCGAGGTCATGGTTCCGAAAGAGTACATCGGAGCCGTCATGATGCTTGCGGAGGAACGTCGCGGCGATCACAAGGGGCTTGAGTACATCGGCGGCAGGCGGGCGCTGTTGCACTATGAAATTCCGTTCTCGGAAATCGTGTTCGATTTCTATGACAAGCTGAAAAGCGCCACGCGCGGATACGGAACGATGGACTACGAGTTTCTTGAATATCGCGCGGCGGATTTGGTCAAGGTGGACATTCTCATTCACGGCCAGCCGGTCGATGCGCTGTCGATTATTTGCCTGCGGGACAAGGCCGATATCCGGGGGCGGAAAATCCTTGCCCGCCTCAGGAAGGAAATCCCGAAGCACATGTTCCAGGTGGCGTTGCAGGCGGCGGTTGGCGCGCGGATTGTCGCGCGCGAAAACATTACGCCGTTCAGAAAAAATGTTCTGGCGAAATGCTACGGCGGCGACGTGACGCGCAAGCGCAAATTGCTCGAAAAGCAGAAAGAGGGCAAAAAGCGTATGCGCGCCATTGGCAATGTCACTGTGCCGCAAAAAGCGTTTCTCGCCGTTCTGGAAGCGAGAGAAGACGAGTAAATACTACAGTGGCGTTTTTATGTAGGCGTAGCGTACCCTTTACTCTTATTTGAAATTAACAATTAATAATTATTAATTGTCGTTTCTACGCTTTTGTGTCCAGCGCTGGCGACATGGCCGCCGGGTTGCCCTGTTGGGCGCCATGCGCGTTGTAGCTGACCGTTTTTTGGCTGTAGTTCATTTCAAAGCTGAAGGTGTATTGTTCCAGACCGGAGTAGACGCCTTGTTCCGTCTTCGCCGGGTTTCTGCCGTTGGCAATGAAATCGTCAAGCCCTTTCATTGTCAGGCTGTGCGTTTTGTCAATGCCGTCCTGGACCGACTGCGGCACCTTGCCCAAAATGCCCATGGCCTGATCAAACCCTTTTTGAATGGCCTTGCGCATTGTCTCGCCAAATTCGCCGCGATCACCCTTGCCGTCGTACAGCGCCGCCGCAAAATCGACTATGCGGTTCGCCGTTGATTCGGGCGAAAAATAATCCTGCAAACTCGCCATGAAATCTTTGGGATCGAACTTCTGCTTGGCCGCCGCCATATCCTGTTGGCCGACGTTCTTCAGGTTCTCGACCAATTCGCCGAAATCCTTGCTGTTCTCAATCGCGGACGCAATTTCCTTGCCGGTCTGGCCGCCGGACGCGGCTTTGATGTAGTTCAGGTCAAGCTTGATCGAAAGGTTTGTTTCCGTGTATTCGTACGCGCCGGCGTCGTTGGCCATATACTGCATGGCGGTGTAGTTCAATTCGTACTGGGCATTGATGGATCCGGCGGTCGCGCCATCCAGCATCTTGAACGCATCGGACAGCCCGGTCTTGAATTCATTGAAGAGCGGCATGTCGTTCAGGAAGCCAAGCGCGCCGATATTCTCCAGACTCGGCATCTGTGCCGAACCGGTGGAAGCTGTTTCAGCTGTTTGATTGTTTTTGGCCGGGTGGCGGTTTGGGAAACGCTCCGCCTCTTCCCGGTTGAGACGATCCATAATGGCGTCCAACTCTTTTTTCCGTTTATCGTACATGGACACATTGTCATCGGCCGGGCGGGTGGCGTTGGCGTCTTTGGGTTCTGTCGGGGCGGCGGCGGCCTTACCCGATTTCGGGCCTTGCTGCGCTTTCAGCCGCTGGAAAGCTGCATTGGCGCGCGAGCCTTCGCCCGCATCGGCCTTGTTGTTTTTCTGATTGAAGTATTGACCCAACTGACTGCCCAAATCGTTTTTAATCATAATATATCCATCCGTTTGCAAAAAAAACGTCCGTCCCTGAAATAGACTCGTTGTCCTTCTTGTATATTATTAGCGGACACAATCTACCCGGACTTTAATGGAAAAATCATTTTTCCCGATTTTGTCCGGAAAGGAGGGTTACATGCCAAGATTGCCCGACTCCATGAAGGAATAATATCCGGACTCTGTGACAATGACGTGATCCAGGAGACCGATGCCGACGATATCGCAGGCGGCGCGGAGGCGGCGGGTAAAATCCATATCATCCATGGACGGGCTTGGGTTGTCGGACGGGTGGTTGTGCACGAGGGCTATCCTGACCGCAAATTCGCGAATGGCGGGACGGAGCAAATCGGCAATCGTAACGAAATTCGCCGTGGGAGACGTGTCGCAAAACCAGACGTCGCGGATAATGCTGTTTTGCTGATCCAGCATAAGCATTACCGCCGCCTCGGTCTGGTAATCGCGCAATTCGACGGCGTAGCGATCATGAATATCCTTGGCCGAAGTGATGCGAAGCATTTCACCGCGCCGTTCGGCAAGCAGGCGGCGATGCAATGCGTTGATGGCGGCCAGACGAATCGCCTGGGGTTTCGTCATACCGCGTATGCTGGAATATTCCTCCGGTTCCGCCCGGAATGCCGCCCGCAGCCTGCCGTATCGCGCGAGCATTGTCTCGACCACCGCTTCGCGGCCCGTTGCCTTGTCGCCGTATAAAATCACCGACAAAAGTTCCGCATCCGACACCGCCTGCCCGTTTCCCGACAGCAGCCGCGCCGTCGGCGGCATGAGCGACATCGCCGGAACGCGCGGATTGTTGAAAAAGTCGCACTCGCGAGTCAGCAAACAGTCAAAGCACACCGGCGTCGCGCCGCATACCGGCTTGAGGCGCAACGCTTCGTCGCCCGCGCAGAACATGGCAAGCATTTGCAGCACCTGTTCGCCCGGACGGCTGACCGCCTCTCCCACCTTTTTCGAGAGGTTCCGGGCATACCGGCACGCATCGGTCGATGCTTCCGTATAGCCAAGGCGGCGGAACAATCGGGAAAAGGCTTGCGCAGGCAGTTCCTTCTCCGGTTCGTTTCCGTTTTGTCTGAGTGCGGACAAATGTTCGGCCAGCGCTTCGCGTCCTCCCGTTCCCCGTTTGTTGCACGCATTTTCCAGCGTATGGACAAGCCGGGAGTACAACGTGACGAAGTCGCGCCCCGATTCCCTCGGAGGGCTATCGGGGCGTGAAGGCGGTTGCGATTCTTTCTGGGAGCTGGTAGTCCGGCGAGCCATTGGGCGTTCCTCTACATATTTTCCACCAACGCGTCGCCGAAGGCGGAGCAGGACAGCTTGGTCGCGCCGTCCATCAAGCGGTGGAAGTCATAGGTCACGCGCTTTTGGGCAATTGTTTTGTTCATGGACGAAATGATCAAGTCCGCCGCTTCCTTCCAGCCCATGTAGCGAAGCATCATCTCGCCGGACAAAATGACGGAAGACGGATTGACCATGTCCTTGTCCGCGTATTTGGGCGCGGTGCCGTGCGTCGCCTCGAAAATGCCGTGGCCGGTGACGTAGTTGATATTGCCGCCCGGCGCAATGCCGATGCCGCCAACCTCCGCCGCCAACTCGTCCGAAATGTAATCGCCGTTCAAATTGAGCGTCGCGACGACGTCGTACTCGCCCGGGCGGGTAAGAACCTGCTGCATGAACGCGTCGGCAATAACGTCCTTGATGAGAATCTTCCGTCCGCCCGCCTCAATTTCCTGCCACGGGCCGCCGTCGATTTCCTTGCCGCCGAATTCGTTTTTCGCGACTTCATAGCCCCAATCGCGGAATGCGCCTTCGGTGAATTTCATGATATTGCCCTTGTGGACCAGCGTCACCGATGTGCGGTTGTTGTCGATCGCGTATCGAATGGCGGCGCGGACCAGGCGGGCCGTCCCTTCCTGCGAGACCGGCTTGATGCCGATGCCGGATGTTTTCGGAAAACGAATCTTTTTCGCCATCTCGGGGAAGGCTTCGGTAAACAAGGCGAGGAACTTTTCGCACTCGGGCGTGCCGTGCAAGAACTCGATGCCGGCGTAAATGTCTTCCGTATTTTCACGGAAAATGACCATGTCGATTTGCTCTGGCTGTTTGACGGGAGACGGAACGCCGTCGAAGTAGGTTACCGGGCGCAGGCACACATAGAGATCGAGAATTTGCCGGAGCGCGACATTGAGCGACCGTATGCCGCCGCCGACCGGCGTCGTCAATGGGCCCTTGATGCCGACAAGGTATTTACGGAACGCGTCGGTCGTTGCGTCGGGAAGCCAGTTGCCGGTTTGGTTGAACGCCTTTTCGCCTGCCAGCACTTCTTTCCAGACAATGCTTTTTGTTCCGTTATATGCCTTCCCGACGGCTGCGTCGAGCACCCTAACCGACGCGCGCCAGATATCCGGGCCGGTTCCGTCGCCTTCGATATAGGGAATGACCGGGTGATCGGGAACGTTCAGGATTCCGTTCTGAATGGAAATAATCTCTTCACCCATAATGTTCATTCTCCTTCTTTTTGCGCGTTGGCGATACGGCGTTTTCGGGCCGAATCAATAATCGTCCAGACAAGATAAATAAGAACGCCCACCACAATGGCAATATCGGCAATATTGAAAACGGGCCAGAGTCCGCCGCCGGTGCGGGGGTTGACTATTTCAAGAAAATCCCTGACGCCGACATGGAACAGTCTATCGTACAGATTGCCAAGCGCCCCGCCGACCACCAACCCAAGCGACCATAACGGCGTCTCCGGATCGCGGGAATAATACGCCGTCATGACGAGCGCGGGCACAAGAACCGCCGTCGCCGCCAGAAACAACCAAATGTTGCCCGACGCCATGCCGAACGCGCCGCCCATATTGTAGTGGGGAATGAATCGAAACGCTCCCGGCAATACCCAGATGATATGCTCTTCGGTGTAGTTGAGATCGGCGGGCGGGCCGCCGCCCAGCGCTTCGAAGGCGATTGTCTTTGAAAAAAGATCAATTGCGACCGTCAACGCGACAGCCACCCAAAACCAGCGTGTCGGAGTCAGGGTCGTTCCTCCTCGAGCTTGCGTTTGCAACTGACGCACATGTTGGCCCACGGCTGGACTTCAAGCCGTCTATCGCCAATCTCTCCGCCGCATTCCTCGCAGACATTGTACTGCCCGCTTTCGAGACGGAGAATCGCCTCGTTGATTTCCCGAAGCGTCTCGTTCGACGCGGTCAGGCGCGAGACAATCATATCCAGTTCCTGTTCGTCCGACGCCTGATCGGCCATGTGGTTGGGCGCGCGGGCGGTCAGGCGCGCGCTTTCGGATGCGAGCGAATCGCGATGGATTGATTGCTGCTGGTTGGACAACCGTTCGCGCAATGCGAGCAAATTGGCGCGCAATTTTTCCGGAGTCATGGTTTTTCTCCTTATCGAGAAGCCCATTGTAATCAACTCCCACGGGGAGTCCAATAAAAAGAGGCGGATGTACCGCCATTTTCCGCCGCCGTATACATGCCGCCCAACGCTTTTGGCGTTGGGCGGCGGGTGTTCGGTTCTTGTGCGCCGAGGTCTATGCGCTGGTCGCCTCGAACTCGCGCTCAATCGACGCGACCTCAACCGGTCCCGGCTTCTCGCCGCTCATCGATTCCATGGCGTCAAACTTCAAGCTGTGAATCGAACTGATGCCCGGCACCTTCTGCGTCACGCCCCAAATCTCGTCCGTCATGCCCATGGTGCGTTGCGAGTGGGTGATTATGATGAACTGCGTCTCGTCCGTGTAATCCTTGACCTGCTGCATGAAGCGGTCGATGTTCGATTCGTCCAGCGGACCGTCCACTTCGTCAAGAATGCAGAACGGACTCGGCTTTGAACGGAACAACGCAAACAGCAACGCAACCGCGCACAACGCTTTTTCGCCGCCGGACAAGAGTGAAATGCTCTTCGGTTCCTTTCCCGGAGGCTGGGCGCGAATGTCGATGCCCGCGTCGAGCGGATCCGCTCCCGGCTCCGTCACTTCCTCCAGGAACAAGTCCGCCTTGCCGCCGCCGAACAAACGCGTAAACATTTGCTGGAACGACTCGCGCACCGCGACAAACGTCTCCTGGAACCGGGTCGACGATTCCTCGTTCAACTTGTCAATCGCCGCGCGCATCGCATCCACCGCTTCCTGCTGCTCTTCCTGATGGCTGCGCAGGAATTCGGCTCCCGCTTCCAGTTCGGCCAATTCGTCGATCGCTTCAAGATTCACCGAACCGATGTTCCTGATTTTTTGGCTCAAATCCTCGATATGGCGCTGCAATTCGCCGTCGGGCAATTGCATCCATTCCGGTTCCGGTTCGGACTTTTCTTCTTCCGCAACCGGCGCGGAGGGGGCGGCAAGCCCGTCCTCCAGCAAATCCTCAATCGAGGACGGCGCTTCCGCTTCCGTGTGCTCCGGAAGGGAAAGATCCTCGATCTGCAACTCGTCCCGCGCTTTTTCCAGCACTGTCGCGATGCGGAACTCGCACTCCGCCGACTGGCGGTCAAGCTGGGCCATGCCTTCCCGGACCCGCGTCGCCTGGCCCTGGCTCTCGCGCTCGCGGCGGCGCAATTCTTCCGCCTGATTCCGGCATTCGGTCAGGCGTTCCGCCAATTCAACTCCCGCCGCCCGGCGTTCGTCGCGAACGCGGAGAAGCTCAGCCTCTTTTGCGCGAAGCGATTCAAGCCGTTCCCGTAGCGTCGCCAGCTCGGCGTCCGCTTCGGCGGAGGTGATGCCGGGCTTCGCCAGTTCGTCCCGGCACCCCATCATTTCCGTCGCCATCTCGGCTATGCGGGACGTCAATTCGCGCACGCGCGCAAGCGCGTCGGAACGTTCGCCCGACAAGGCCGCGAACTCCTGGCCAAGCGCATCGATTGTCTCGCGGGTGCGGCGCTGTTCTTCCGTGCCGTCGAGGACGCGCTGTTCGAGACCGGCCATGTCGGCCGCGGACTCTTCCAGTTCCCGCTGCAGGCGAAGAAGGCGTTCGCGCCGTTCGCCGCCGCCGGACGCGACAGCCGCGTGCTCCGACTCCGTCTCGGCGCGGTCGCGGGAAAGGCGCTCCAGTTCGTTTTTCCGGACGGCGAGATTCTGCTTGAACTGCGCCTCGGCCCGTCCCGCTTCGGCCAATGCCTTTTCCAGATCGTCCGCGCGGGCGGCGACTTCGCGCAGTCGTTCCGCCGCTTCGGTGCGGCGGCGCTGCTTTTCGGCGAGACGCTGTTCGCATTCGGCCAAATCCGCCGCCAATGCGTCCAGTTCCGCCTTGCGCTGGACGAGTCCGGCCCGGCGCTGCTTGCCGTGGCCGCCTGTCATCGAACCGGACGGATTGATGACGTCGCCTTCCAGCGTGACTATCCGCACGCCGCGCGCTTCGCGGCCCGACAGTTCGCGCGCCAATTCGAGCGAATCGACGACCAGAATGCCGTTGAGCAAATATTCCATCACCACCTGATGCCGCCGGTCGAACGTCACCAAATCGACCGCTTCGCCGATAACCCCCGGAATGTGCCGGAACGACTGGGTCAGCTTGCGGCGCGGCTGAATTCTGTCCATCGGCAAAAATGTGGCGCGGCCAAGACGGAAACGCTTCAAATGCTCAATCGCCGCTTGCGCGTCACGCGCCGTTTCCATCACGACGTCCTGCGCCGACGCGCCGAGAATGGTTTCAACCGCCAGCGCCACGTCCTGCGGCACCGTCATCAGATCGATAGCCATTCCGACAACGCCCCGCGAAGCAAACGAACCGTCGCGGGCGGCGGTCAGAATGTTCTTGACCCCTTCGTAGGCGCCGTCGAACGAATGCTCCAAATCCTCGAGCGTCGCTTTCCGGCTTGCTTTGGCCGAACGTTCCGATTCGGCGGAACGCTCTTCCGATTGCAGTCGTTCCATCTCGCCTTGCAGATTGCGTGATTCTCCGCGAAGCGCTTCCAGCTGATCCGCCGACGCGCCGAAGCTGGACGCGGCCCGGGCGTATTCCGATTCGAGACTCTGGACGGCGGCTGCGAGGGTTGTCTCGTCCGCCGCGATTTTCTCCAGCCGGGCCGAAACCTCGGCCAGACGCGCGCTGGAAGACTGCTCCGCCGTTTCCAGCCGGGCCGCCTCCGACGACAATTCCTGGCGGCGGCGGTTGCAGTCGATCATTTGCGTGCGCAGTTCCGTGACGCGCGCCTCGGCATCGGCCGCGGCTTTCGCCAAATCTTGCCGGTCCCTGTCCTGCGTCGTAAAACGCTCTTCCAGAGACGCGGCGCGCGCCTCTTCTTCTTGCAGGCGTTCCCGCGCCTCCCGCTCTTGTTGCGTGAGGCGTTCGAGTCGGGCGGACAGTTCGTTCTTTCGCTCGTTGCCGCGGCTGACTTCCTGCACCAGAGTATCGTGCCGGCTTTGGGTGTTGGCTTGTTCAAGAAGAACGGCGGACAGTTCTTCCTGCGTCATGCCGGCCGCTTCGACGACAGCGTCCCGGTTGAGGGACAGTTCGCCTTCCTGCGTCGTGAGGGCGAGGATTTCGGCGGCGAGCGCGGCCTGGGTTTGTTCCTCCCGGTCAATTTCCGATTCGAGCGCTTCCTTCTGCTTTCCGAATTGGGCAAGCAAACGGTGCTGCTCGGCGAACTGGCGGCGGTACAGGTGTTCGCGGGCGGAGTCGCGTTCCGTCGTCAGCCTTCGGTGGCGGCGTGCATTGGCCGCTTGGGCGGCGACCTTCCTGATTTGCCGTTCCTTTTCCTCGACCCGGTCATTGACGCGGAGCAGTATCTGATCGGTGCGTTCGAGGCGGGAGAGGATTTCCTTCCGCCGGGCCTTGAACTTGGCGATGCCCGCCGCTTCTTCGAAAACGGCCCGGCGGTCGGCCGGCTTCGCGTGCAGAAGCGCTTCGACCCGGCCCTGTTCAATCACCGAATACGCGGAACTGCCGACGCCGGTGTCCAGGAACAGATCGCGGATGTCTTTCAGGCGGCAGCGGTTTTTGTTGATGAAGTATTCGCTCTCGCGGGAACGGTAGATTCGACGCCCGACGGCGACTTCATTGTAGGGCAGGGGAAGTTTGCCGTCGGTGTTGTCGAAAACCAGCTTCACCTCCGCCATGCCGCTGGCGGAGCGGGATTCGCAACCGGAAAAGATGACGTCGAGCATTTCCTCGCCGCGCAGGTTTTTGGCCGATTTTTCGCCCAGAACCCATTTGATCGCGTCGACGACATTGGATTTCCCGCAGCCGTTCGGGCCGAGAATGGCGGTGATGCCGGCGCCGAACTCGATGACCGTCCGGTCGGGAAAGGATTTGAATCCGAAAAGTTCAACCGATTTCAATCGCATGAAAAGCTCCGCCTATCGTTACTTGACCTGTATATTGTTCGTCGATCCGCAATGCGCGCATGTACCGTCGGCGGTCATGCCGCTCGCGTCGACCGCGTAGCCGCTTCGGGTTATGATCGGACTTCCGCAATTGACGCACATGGTGTCTCCTGCGCCGGGGACGGCCATATTGCCGATATACACATAATTGAGCCGGGTTTTGAAAATGCGCCATACGTTTTTCAACGTCGCCGTCGTCGTCGCGGCCGCCGTATAGTTGTAGCTTGGGTGGTATGCGTTCAAATGCACCGGCGTATCGCGTCCGCAATTTTCCGTCACCCAACCCACCAAGTCCTCCATTTCGGGAACCGCGTCGTTTTCGTTCGGGATAAGCAATGTGGTCAACTCCACATGCACCCGGCCGACCGCCGCCATGACCGTTTCCAGAACGGGATCGAGCGTTCCCTTGCACAGCGTTTTGTAAAAATGGTTGTTGAACGCTTTCACGTCTATGTTCATCGCATCGATGTACGGAAGCAATTCGGCAAACGGCTTCTGGTTGATGTACCCGTTCGTCACCAGCACATTCTTTCCGCCCGCCCGGCGCACCGCTTTGGCGCAATCGATCACGTATTCCATCGCGATCAGCGGTTCGTTGTACGTATACGCGACCCCGATCGATCCGTTCACCATGCCTTCGTGCGCGATTTCCTGCGGGGTCATGGCGATTGACGGCGCTTCGTATTGGGAAATCGAACTGTTTTGGCAAAACGCGCATTGCAAATTGCATCCCCATCCGCCGATGGAAAAAATCCGGCTCCCGGGGAAAAAATGGTACAACGGCTTTTTCTCAATCGGATCCAGGGCGGACGCCGTGATGGCGCCGTAGGTCTGGGCGTAGAGAACGCCGTTCCGGTTTTTCCGCGCGCTGCAAATGCCGATACCGCTGTTTTTCAAATAGCATTCGTGCGGACACAAATGGCAACTCACCGAGCCGTCGGGATATTTTTCGTAAAAACGTCCAGGTTGCGGTGTTGGCGGCATGGCATGCCTTCATAAATACAGATGCATGCGGTGGCGGTTGAACCGTGCGACTTTGCGTTCGTCGCGCGTGTTCACCTGAAGCCCCGCTATGTCGTCGAGCCTCACCACGGACGTGCCGTCAGGCTCGCCGTCGTCCGACAGCACGTCGACCCGTGCGTGCGTTTCGGTCAATTCGCGGACAATGCCGTAAAACCGCAGTTCGTCGTCGCCGGTCGCGAGAAGGATGTTGACGACCAGCTTCTCCGCCATCGATCGGCGCAACACTTCGTCCAGACAGCTTTCCGGATGCGGTTTCCCCGTCCATCCCTGCGGCGGGGGGGATGCCGGCTGTTCGTCCTCTTTCTCCATCAGCAAGGTGATTTGCCGGGCGTAGCGCGACTCTTTCCTGATTTCGATAATATCGTCGATTGCGCCGATGTCCAATCCGTCCGGGTTGCCGTCGGGATCGATTTGCTGGAGCGTATAATCCCCTTCGGACACCGCTTCGACAAATCCGACCGCAAAACGCCGGAGATCGGAAGGATCGCGGAAAACGCACACAAGCCGCCTTTCCCGTTGTGCTTCCTTCAGGATTTCGCAAAATAAATCGTCCGCCATTGGTTTGCCGCTTTCTCCGTTATAATTACGCGGAACTGCCTTTTTTCAAAAGCACCCGCTCATGTCCCGTTTTGGCTTCCGCTAAAAACGCATCCAGTTCGTCCGCCGTATAGCGGACCGTTTCCGCCATGTTCCCGTCAAGGCAGTCGTCCGTTTCAAGCTGCTGCAATATCCATAGCCCGCCCGGTTCCAAATCCCGCGCCATGTCCCGAAGCGTCTGCATGCCGACAAACCGCGGGGCAAGCGTTGTGTGATACTCACGCTCGGTTTCCGAAGTGGCGGCGAGACGAAACGACTCCCGCACCCGTTCCAAAAGTTCGCCGTCTTCCCGAATCCCGGCCACGTTGAAATAACCGCTGTTCAGCGTGGTTTTATAATCGAGAGACAGGCAGTCAAGCATCCCGCGTTCCAATAATCCCCGGAGAACATCGGGCCGGGAGCCGTTGGTGTGCAGCTTTGTCCTGACTCCGTATTCCCTGACCCGTTCAATCAGGCGCGGGAGGTCCGGTTGCATTGTCGCTTCGCCGCCGGTGAATACGACGCCGTCTATCCAGCCCCGCTGGCGCTCCAGCAGTTCGAACAATTTGCCGATGTCCAAACGTCGCAAATCGTCGAGTCCGGTTACATACCGCCAACTATGGCAATAGGGACAGCGCAGGTTGCATCCTCCGGCTATCACTACCGCCGACACCATATTTTCCCATTCAAGCAGGGAGTTTTCAATAATCCCCCGCAAGTCGAAACGAATCGGTTCAGTCTCCACAGCAGCCTGCTCCGACCATTTCTATCCGGGACAGCTCGGCCAGCGCGTCGCGGCTCCAGGCCGCGCCGGTCGGTTCGGTCTCGTCGATGCGTCGGATGCCGGGAATATTGACCGCGCCGCAGTGCGGGCAGGTCTGGCTGATGCCGGCGCCGACCTTGTGGCAGGAGCGGCAGATGGTGAACTCGGGGCTGATCGTGAGTTGCGCCGCCTTGGTCTTTTCAAACGTTTTCCGCACCAGGGACGAGATCGCGCCGGCGGACGGACGGGACTCGCCCACGAACGCATGGATAATCGCGCCGGATTCGATCAGGCTGTGGAATTTCGCCTGTTTCATTATGCGGTCGACAATGCCGTCTTTCGCGTCGGGACGGAGGTGGACGGAATTGGTATAGTAGATTTCATCGTCCGTCCGCGAACCGCGCATAAAGCCGGCCGCTTCGGGGAAGTTTTTCAAATCGATTTTCGCCAGGCGGCGGGCGGCGGACTCGGCCGGGGATTCCTCGATTGTTATCTTCATCCCGTGTTTCTTGCCCATTTCCTTGATGCAGAAGTACAGGTGGCTGATAACCTTCATGCCGAGCCTGAGCGCGTCCGCGTCTTCGTGCAACTCCTTGCCGGTGAGATAGGCGAGGCACTCGTTCAGGCCGATAACGCCGACAATATACGTCGCCTGATCCAAATCCACATAGGGACGGCCGTCTGCGGCGATTTTGCCGATTTGCCACAACGGCATGGACGGCCCGGACATGAGGATGCGGGCGAATTTCTTTTTCTCGTGATGCGCCTTGACGCAAATGTCGAGGCTCTTCTCGATTTCCGTGAACAGTTTGGAAAAGTTCCCGCGTCCGGCGCGGTATGCGCACTGGGGCAGGTTGATGGTCACGTTCTGGAATCCGCAGAAGCGCATCGATTCGGGGTGGCGAATCATGTGGGTGTCTTCAATCACCGTCCGCAAGCGGCAGCAGGCGGAGAGGGTGACTTCGTCGCGGTCGAAGATGAAGTACGGCGTGCCGTTCTTCGCCGCGATTTCACAGGCGTATTCGTAGATTGCGTACTGCTTGGGATCTTCGAACGTTTCGTGGTTGATGTGGAAGTCGCATTTCGGGAAGGCGAAAATATGGCCGTACTGATCGCCTTGCGCCCAGACGTCCAGCATCGCCTTGGTGAAGCGGGTGGCGGTGTCGGCGAAATCGCCGTAGGTGCGGTCGAGATATTTGCCGCCCGGGCCGATGGCGGGGATGTTCTTCAGATATCCGGGGATGCCGGTGTGGATATTGAAGTCCAGGAACAGGGTTTGGCCGCCGCGCGAAAACGCGTTCTGGCTGGACGAGAAGATCAGGTGCTGCGCTTCCTGGCGCATTTCCTTGTCCGACATGCCTTCGACGAGCGGCGCATACATGATGTTGATGTACGCGACGCCGAGCGCGCCCGCATAATACGCCTGCATGGAGGCGAGGAACGTGTTCAGGTGGCCGGTCAGGGTACGGGCGTGCTTCGCCGGGGCGGAGGATGTGTCCAGGTTTTCCAGTTGCAGGCCGTATTTTTTCAAATACTCGATAGAATGCGACGAACAATACACGCGGGTGGGATAGCCCAAATCGTGCAAGTGGACAGCGCCTTCCCGGTGGGCGTCGGCGACTTCGGGCGAGAACACTTCCTGAAGCGCGTACTGTTTCAACACCGTCTCGGCAATGGCCAGGTTGATCGCTTCCGGGTTGTTGGCCGAGATATTGGAATTCTCTTTCGATTTCGACATGATCAACTGCTCGATATCATATTTAGGCAATCCGATCAACGCCTGTTTTTCCAATGTTTTCTGGTGGCCTCGCTCGAACAGTTCATTGTCCGTGAGTTCGCGGATAAGGCTGGTGGAGATGCGGGTCAGGCCCGACGCCAACACGCGTTTTTCCACCGCTTTGGCGATGGAGGACGCTTCAAGCGCGTCCAGCCCGGCTTCCTTCACCAGTGCGTTGGCGATGCGCGAACGATCCCAGGCGTAATACTCGGCCTGACTGCCCGGATCGACCAGAAGATGAATGTCGGTCGAATCCGCGCCGCTGGAAGAGGTTGCTTTCCGGACCTGCATGGCGTCGCGCGCTTTTGCCCTGCGTTCGCGATACAGGATGTATGCCTTGGCTGTTTTGGCGTGGCCTGTTTCGATAAGCGCCTTTTCCACCATGTCTTGAATGTCTTCAATACCGGGGGGCGTATCGTCTGTATAGCGTTTTTCCAACAACGTGACGACCAGGGCGGCGATATCGTCGGCAAGCTGCCGGTTTTCGCCTCCCACCGCCCGGGCCGCGGCGAAGATGGCGTCGCTGATTTTCGACTGGTCGAACGGTACGGACAGTTTGTCGCGCTTTATGACCCGGTTAATGCCTGACATGTTCTTTTCTCTCCATTGAGTACTGTGATGTCTATAATGATTATACCAATTTATTTGTAGTATCACGATACGAATCGTGGTCTATGGTCATTGTGATTGCGGTCCGTTCAAGCCGTTGCCATTCGGTTTAATCGTCCGGATTTCATGGATAAACTCTTCCAGCGCCTGGAATTCGCGATATACCGACGCAAAGCGGACATACGCCACTTCGTCCACCGCCCGCAATTTCGCCATGACAAGTTCGCCTATTTCATTTGTGGTGATTTCGCGGTCCGACCCTTCCAGAACTTCCCGTTCAATGGATTCCACCAACCGTTCCACAGTTTCAAGCGAGATGGAGCGTTTTTCCACCGCCCGCATGACGCCGTTCAGGATTTTTCCGCGTTCGAACGGTTCTCGCCGACCTGTTTTTTTGACGACCCGGACCGGCATTTCTTCCAGCCGTTCGTGGGTTGTGAAGCGCTTGCCGCACTCCAGGCACTCGCGCCGCCTCCGGATAACCGATCCGTCTTCCGACGGTCTGGTATCGATGACCTTATCGTTATCTTTTTTGCAAAAAGGGCAGCGCATTCATACTCCATTGCCAAGTGATTCAACCCGTACCGAAAATATCGTGAGTACGTAAAAAACCCGCGACCCGAAAAATGCGTCGCTCAAAAAATACCTGCCCGATTCGTCAAAAGCCCCCGATGCCGAATGATAAAACAGCTTGATGACATACTATGGTATTGTATCTAGTGAACTACCATCACTAGTGCTTTTGGTATTATTGCCCACAGGATATTGTGCGTCAAGCAAAAAGGTGCGGTCAATGTTGAAGGAGGCGGGACGCTTTATTTTAACCGCTATGCTGGCATGAAGTAACGCATCGGAAAAAAGTTGAATTTCTTCCAAAAAAAGTGCGAAACGCTGGAATGTCCCCCCATTCTTTTTGAGACAATCCGGCAGCGTGGAAATTCAACTGTTCGGTTGCGGGGGGTATGGTGCGAAAACATTCCAAAATCGGAGATTTTTGCATTTGGTTTTTTCGAAAGATCTTATGTATTGTTTCTTGACGCATGCAAGGATGTAAATTCTCGCCAGACCGCATCCAGCTTTTTCGCACTGCCGAGAATCTTCTGCCCCGTCTCCTGCGCGAACAGCCCGATGCGCCATTCTTCCATCAGCCACCTGTATTGGAGAAGCAGCCGCGCTTCGCGTTCGGTCAGGCGCGTTGTCGCCGCTGTTTCATAGCGTTGGCGGGACGGAAGCAGTTCGGCGAGGCGAAGCTTGTCCTTGCCCAAGGCGTAGGCAAGCCGTTCGAGCCGTTTTCCGGCGGCCTGGACAAAGCGGGGAAGTTGGCGGAGCTGTTCCGCCGTCGCCAAGCGGAGCACCGCCGGCGACAACAGCGATTCCAATTGCCGCAATATGTCGCGATACGAATCGGCATGGGCGGGGGTGGGAGGCCGGTCCAGCCGGGGAATGATGCCCGCCGCCTCGGAAAACGCATCTTCCATCGCGGCGCGCACTTCCATCGCTACCGGGTATAGGTTTTCTTTCCCGCCGGCGATTCGTTCCAGAAACAGCCGGTGCGTGCGCGGCGGTTCCGCCGTCTCGAACACTTCGTCCGCCGCCGACGTCACCACTTCGTCCGCAATGCTGTCGCCGCCGCCGCCCAGCGTTTGCGACAATGCGGCCGAACCTGCGGATATGCGGATACGCACATCCTTTCGCAATTTGGCCAAAGCCGACCCAAGCGTCAGGAATACTATCCGCCTATACCCGCCGGGCATGGCTTCCTTCGCTTCCTCCTCTGTGTGGAACAGGCGGATGCCGACCGTTTTTCCTTCATCCACCAGCGCCGGGAACGCGACCGCGCCGCCGCCGGTGCGAATTTCCACCCGTTCGGGCAAATCGCCGAACGTCCAGGCGTCCAGACCGGTTTTTTCGTAGTGCTCCTTGTCCATGCCGTCGAACGCGTTTTTCGCCGCCGACTGAAGCGACGCGGCGAGCGCCGCCACGTCCCGGCCATGGCCGACCGTGCGTCCGTGCTGGTCGACGGCTCTGATGTTCATGGAAAGAAACGCCGGTAAATCGTCCCTGTTCCATGCGTCGGCCGGAATGCGAATGCCGTTGAGGCGGAAGGCCGCCTCGGCAATCGCCTCGGTAAGCGGCCGATCCGGCGCTCCAATTCGTTCGGTAATCTCCGCCGCCGTTTCGGGAATCGGCGTTACGTCGCGCCGGATGCTTTTCGGCAAATGACGAAGCAAATCCGCCACCTTCATGCCAAGAAGTCCCGGAACCAGCCAGTCCATCCGCCACGCCGGCAAATTGGGAATGTCGGCAACCGGAACCGTCACCGTCACCCCGTCTTCGTCATGCCCCGGATGAAACATGTACGACAGGGGATAGGTGCGGCCCGCCAGCGCTATTTCCCGGGGAAAACGGTCGGGCGTAATGCCGTCCGGCGGGTTGTCCATCAGGTATTCGCGCGTCAGCAGAAGAAAACCGGGGCGTTTCTTTTCTTCCGCGTAATAAAATTTTCCCAGCGCCCGATCGTTATGCACATCCTCCGGCAACCGTTCGTTGTAAAACCGGTACATCGCGTCGGCGCTCGCCATGATCGGTTGCCGGGCCTTGTGGGCGATTTCGGCGACAGCGTGGGCGAGGGCGGTGTTTTCGGCAAAAAATGAAAACTTTGCCGTCAAGTTTTCTTCGACCAGCGCCTGGCGGATGAAAATCTCCCGCGCCGCGACCGGATTGACCGAGGCATAATGGACGCGCCGTCCTTCTATCACCGGCAGCCCGTAGACCTCGACTTTTTCGCGCGCCCGGACAAACCCCGACCGCGCATCGTAGAATGGTTCCGAATACGAACGCTTTGCCAGATGTCCGGCCAGTTCTTCCGCCCACAACGGATCAATCTCGGCGACGCCCCGCCCGAACAGGCGGCTGGTGTCCGCCAGTTCCGCCGCGACCACCCACAGCGGCAATTGGCTCTTTCGCTTGATTTCACTCGGCATGTCGCCCGCATGACGGCTGGCGTCGCGTCGTTCACGCGCGGCGCGGGCAAGCCCTGATCCGGGCCAAAGCAAAAACTTCACGCCGCGCGCGCCCTGATACTCGTTCTCTTCCGTGCGCTTGCCCATGCGGCCAAGCAGCCCCGCCAAAATCGCCTTGTGCAGCCGCGCGTAGCCGCCGTCCTTGTCGGCGTGGGCGAGGGGCGGGGAAGTGGGCGGCGCATCTTTCCCGTCTTCAATCGCCGCCATGATGTCCGCCGCCTGCCGTCGCACATCGCGCCATTCCTGCATGCGCAGGTAATTCAAAAAATTCTGTCGGCAGAATTTGCGCGCCTGCGATTTCGACGGCGCCGCCGCCAACGCGTCGTCGTAAAACTTCCACAATTGCAGCCAGCCGAGAAAATCGGATTTCGGATGCAGGAAACGGCGATGCGCCGCTTCCGCTTCGCCTTTTTTCTGTTGGGGACGCTCGCGCGGGTCCTGCACCGTCAGCATGCCGACAATGATCAGCGCCGGTTCCAGAACGCCGTTTCGCTTCGCCTCGAGCAGTATCCGGGCAAAGCGCGGTTCGACCGGCAGCGCCGCCATGCGCCGGCCATGACCGGTGATGGCGCGTTTTTCGTCGAGCGCGCCCAGTTCGGCCAGTTCGCGGTAGCCTTCCGCCACCCGCGACGGTTGGGGCGCGTCAAGGAACGGAAACTCCTCCACCGCGCCGAGGCCCAAATGGCGCAAGCGCAAGATGACGGACGCGAGCGACGCCCGGCGAATTTCCGGATCGGTAAAGGCGGGGCGCTTGAGAAAATCCTTTTCCGAATACAGCCGCACGCAAATGCCCGGCGCGACTCGTCCGGCGCGGCCTTTCCGCTGTTCCGCCGATGCCTGGCTGATCTTTTCAATTTGCAACCGTTCGACCGATGCGCGGTCGGACACGCGTTTCATGCGGGCAAGGCCCGAATCGATAACTGCGCGGACGGACGGAATCGTCAACGACGTTTCCGCCACGTTGGTGGCGAGAATGATTTTCCGCCGTTCCGTCGCCTGAAACGCTTTCTGTTGCTCTTCAGGCGTGAGGCGCGAATAGAGCGGCGTTATCAGGCAGTCGCGCGGTCCCGATCGCATGAGCGTATCGCCCGCTTCGCGGATGTCGCCTTCGCCGGGAAGAAATACGAGAATGTCTCCGGTCGGCAATTCACGGACCAGTTCTTCCACCGCGTGGAGAATCATAACGTCAAGATCGGGATCGTCCTCGTCTTCGTCTTCCGGCGGGCGGTAGCGTACGTCGACGGGATAGGTTCTGCCTTCGAGAAGGATGACCGGCGCGTCGTCGAAGTAGGCGGCGAAGCGTTCCACGTCAAGCGTCGCGGACGAAACGATGAGCCGGAAATTCGGCCTGGACGGCAGTATGCGGCGGATGCAGCCGAGGAGCAGATCCGTATCCAGGTTCCGTTCGTGCGCTTCGTCCAGAATCACCGTGTCGTAGGCGAGCAGTTCGGGGTCTCCCCTGAGTTCGTTCAGGAGAACGCCGTCGGTCATGAATTTGACCAGCGTTTCCGGTTTGGCGCGGGCCTGGAAGCGGATTTGATAGCCGACCATTTCGCCGAGGCTGGTGTTGACTTCGCGGGCGACTCGCGCCGCAACCGACATGGCGGCGATGCGTCGGGGCTGGGTGATGCCGATCATGCCTTCCTGTCCGCGTCCGAGCGAAAGGCAAATTTTGGGAAGCTGGGTTGTTTTTCCCGAGCCGGTTGAGCCGGCGATAATGACGACCTGATTGTTTTGAATTGTTTCGGTTATGTTGCGTATTTGTTCGCTGATGGTCAGTTCGGGCGGAAATTCCAGTATGGGCGCTTGTTGCGCGCGGGCGGTCCGTATGCGGGCGGATTTTTCAAAGAGCGTCCACAAGCGGTCGATTGCGAGCAAATCCTTGTCCGATTTTTTGGCGATTGCCTTGAGGCGTACTGCGTCTCTGCCGAGGCGCGGGCGGTCGCGGAGCATGGTTTCGTTCAGGTGTTCCAGCACATGCGAGGGGATGTCGTTTGGGGCGGGTGAAGTATTTGGTTCCGTGTTCAATACTTATCCTTGGGATAATCGGGCGGGGCATTATTACAGGCGGACGTAACTCCAATTGAGCAGTTTGTCCCTGTCGTACGGCATGACCCCATGAAACGGCCTCGGATCACCGTCAAACACCAATGGAAGAAAGTGACGGTCGCCCTCCCACATCGGAAGATCGGAAAGCGAATCCAAACGCACCCACGAAAGCGGACCCTCGGGACTCTCTTGATTCATAACACCCGAAAATCCCGTGATCAAAAAAATAAAACCAAGCCAGTCCTCACCTTTCGGACCAAAATTGGTCCAGTTAATCGTCCCCCGAAATCCCATCTCCGTAACAACAAGACCCGATTCTTCACGAATCTCGCGAATCATGCACGATGCAATGTCCTCGCCCCTGTCCATCTTCCCGCCAAGGCCATTGTACTTGCCCAATTGATCGTCATGCCGCCGGGCAATCCGGTGCACCAAAAGAACATTTTCACGATCCGGAGAAAGAATGTACCCGAGTGTGCCGAGTATAGGTGTGTATCGCATTGATTATTGCAGGGTTAAGTCGTAACCCATTTCCTTGGCAATCGCAATGACGCGTTGAATTACAATGGGATTGTCCGGGGTGGATGCATTATACATGTCGGGATCCACGCCTTTCATGATCAGCTTAATCTTCAACGGCGCGACCATGCCGCGATCGCCTTTTGTCCGCAAAGCAATAAGCTGCTCTATTAAAATGCTGATCTTGCCAGCCATGACAATGCCAAACCTTAGCAATCCACCTGGCCCTTCCAGGTTGGAAAAAGCAAACGCAAACTGACTTGTATAGAAATTGTGACAGAAATCCATCCTGTGTCAATAGTAATATCAGCAGGGCAAAAAAAATATCTGTCCTGACTTGGAACAAGTCAGGACGGATGCGTCATGATTTCATCACATCGGCGCAATCGTATAACCCCAAATTTATCGAATGCTGGCCGACTGAACCGATGTGCCGTCCTTCGGAAGACGAAGCTCCTGATCGGGGTAAATGCGTGGATTGCCGCGACGATCGTTCTTGATGTTGTTTTCTCGAATAACCCAATCGATAACTTCGGGATTGCGCGTACCGAGAACACGATACACAACCTGGGCAACGCCCTCGCCAGCCTTGACCTTGGCTGTGGTCATGTCTTTGCGGGACGTATTCGCCGAAACCGCCGCCGTACGGGTATCGACCGGACGCTCCGCCGCCGCCGGTGCCTGACGAATTTGTGCCGAACCGCCGGTCGAAGTGCGGGCGCGGGAACTGACCGCGATGCGACCGCCCGACGACTGCGGTTGCGACGGCGCGGACTCGCGGCGGGAACGGTTCATCGCCACCTGGCTGTCAATACTGCCCGCCGGATCGCGAACGTCGTTGTACCGGAGAAGACCATTGGAATCCATCGGTCCCGAAAGCGCCATATCGGAAACGCGAATCGGCGTGCCGGTCGACGCCGCCGACGCGCCGCTCCGGGACATCGCGTTCTCCATCGTTCGCTTGTCGGACATCTTGCCGAGTTCCGCCAACTGTAAATCAACCTTGCGCTCAAGATTGAAAATATGCTTCTCATTCTCAAGATTCTGCAATTCCGCCTTCTCCAACTGCTCGCGCAACTCGCCGACACGCTGACTGTCATACGCAAACTCGCGTTCGTCATGACCGGAACGCATCCAGTTGAATACCGGCAAAACGACAAGCATTCCAACCGCCGCCGCACCCAAACTGTACCCGACAGTCAAACGCTTCCGGGCCGAACCAAGAGACGAACGCAACCGACTCTCGCTCTCGCATTGCCGTTCAACCGTCAGCACAAGATCGTCGCGCTCCTTTTGCAATGCGGGCATGACGTCGCCGACAACTTCATTGTACGCGACGCGCAAATCCTCGAATTCCTTGTACAATCGCTCGTGCTCGCCCATAATCTCGGCGTACTCGTTGAGTTTCGCCTGCTTTCGGGCATCCTCGGCGAGCGTTTCGTCCAGTTCCCCCCGAAGCGACTGGCCAGCCTCCTCCAGCATGGAAACTGTTTTTCGAATCGACGCGAGTTCCGACGCCACCGCGTCCAGTTCAGCCGATTTTGCGTCCAGTTCCGCGCCCCTGACATCCAGCGCATTCTTTTGTTCGCGCACGAGCAAATCGCTTGCATCCGCAAGAGACTGCGTTTCCGCAAGACGCGCGGAAATTTCAGACATCCGCTCGTGGAACTCTTTCTCCAATTCTTTCCGAACTTCGCCGATAAGAGCCTCGCGATTCAACTCCGGCGTCTCGGGCACCATCGTCAACATAATCCGCTCGTCCGAAAGATACGACTCGCCCGCGCCATCCGACTCCATCAGCGAGGCAAGCGACTCCGGCTCCTCCGTCACCTCGTCAAGAGTCAACATGCGAAGACGCGGCGCTCCCCCATCGTCCGCTTCCCCGGATTCATCCTCCCCGCTTTCAACCGGATACTTCGGATGAAATGCGATGATATTGTTGTTGTACTCTTCGTCCTCCACGCTGTCGGCCAGCGCCTGCGTGGGCTGAAGCGTGTCGGGAGCCTCCGAAGTGGAAAGAATAATTTCAGGCATCGTCCGGGAAGCCAAATCGCGCCCGTGGCGCAGCTTTTTTAGTTTCCTCTTCTCCGCGCGAACACGGCGGCGACGCTCGCTTCGCGATTCCTGCTTGTTCGGCGACAAGGAAGGCGCCAACGGAGCCGCCTGTGCCATAACCGTTTCTTCATGATCAGCGGCCGGTCCGGACAACTCCGCCACCACATCCGCTTCCGGTTCTTCCGGCGCTGCCGCTTTCACGGACGCCGCGGGCAAATAATCGCCGGACGATTGCGCCGCCCGCTCCTGAACCGGAACGTCCAGCAACTCGACCATTTCCGAACCGTCGGTCTCGCCAATTACAATGCCTGCAACCGATCCTCCGGCCGGCGCGACAACCTCCACCGCTTCCGCCGGCGTCTCTTCTGCCATGACATTGAAATCGATCACTGCCTCGCAATCGGTAATCTCATCATCTTCCGCCATGAAAAATACAGCATCCTCCTGCGCCGCTTCAGCCGATTGAGCCGGAACAAGATACTCCAATCGATCAAGGATGACGGACATCTCCGAACGCAACGGCTCGGAACGGCTGTCCGCCAATGCACGCAACGCCGGAAGGCTATACCCCTGTTCAAGATACTCTTTTAAAATGGTTTCGGCTGTTCTCATGCTATTCTCCAGACCGGCCCGGCGGTCAAACGACAAACTGAACACGCGCACAACAACGCGCTGTCCCGATACTATCCACACTCGGTCTTATCGACCGATAATGAGTCGCCGCTTGACACACATTCCAAAAATTCGAACGAGACGCGGATAAATAAACACACGGCGAGTTGCGAAG
>DAIPJX010000306.1:0-1950 GCA_036770065.1 Planctomycetota bacterium | reverse complement strand
CCCGGAAATGGAGAGCGCATGCTCAACAAAATCCTGTTCGTCGCGACCTATCCGGAAATGCGCGAACTCGCCGAAGCGGTGGCGAAACAGCGCGGCGGCGTCATAGACATTATCGGCGGCGAACTGTTCGACGCGGTCAAAAACATCAAGCAAAGCGGGCTGGCCGACAAGGAGGTCATCGTTTGTCGCGGCGGCACCGCGCGTCTGCTCAGCAAAACGTTCAAGCTTCCCGTCTTCGAAGTGGAAGTCGGCGGATACGACATTATCCGCGCCGTGTATAAATATAAAAATCGGCGCATTGCCATTGTCGGCGCGGACAACGTGATTTCGGGCGTCAAGGCGGTCGAGGAAACACTGGATTTGGACATCGCCTACTTTCCCTTTACGTTCGAAAATGAAATCGAAGAAAAAATCCGGGGCATCAAAACCATGAACATCGGCATCGTCATAGGCGATACCGTGGCCGTCCGCATAGCCAAGCAACACGGACTCGAAGGCGAACTTATCCGTTCCGGCAAGGAATCGGTGGAACAGGCGTTCGACAAGGCGGATAATATCTGCGCGGCCATCCTGAACGAACGCGAAAAAAATTCCCGCATCGGCGCGATTGTGGAAAACCTGACCGAAGGCATTCTGCTGACCGACGAACATTTCCGAATCGTCCTCTCCAACCGGGTGGCGGAAAATCTTTTGCAATGCCCGCGACATCATCTTATCGGAACCGAACTGCAATCGGTGTTGCCCGATATCGATGTCGACGCGGCGCTTCTGGACGGCAGCGCTTCGCAACGTCTCGTTAACATGAAAGGGACGATGCTGGTAACGAACATCACGCCGATTATGGTGGCGAAGGAATACAAGGGCGCGGCCATCACGTTCGAGGACGTGACGAAGATTCAGGAATTGGAGCAAAACATTCGTCAAACCCTGTTCAAGCGCGGTTTGGTTGCGAAACACCGGTTTGATGATCTTGTCGTCGACAGCGCGGCGATGCGGACTATCGTCGATCTTGCCAAGCGCTATTCCCAGGTTGATTCCACCGTGCTTGTCTACGGCGAAAGCGGAACCGGAAAAGAGCTGCTGGCCCAGTCCATACATAACCACAGCATGCGTAAAAACGGTCCTTTTATCGCCATCAACTGCGCTACTCTGCCGTCCAATTTGCTGGAAAGCACGCTGTTCGGGTATGACGAAGGCGCATTTACCGGCGCGAAAAAAGGGGGGAAAAAGGGCGTTTTCGAATTAGCCCACAACGGCACGCTGTTTCTTGACGAGATAAGCGAAATGGACATGTCCATCCAGTCGAAAATGTTGCGCGTACTACAAGAGCACGAAATCATGCGTTTGGGCGGCGACAGCATGGTTCCGGTCAACGTTCGGGTCATTGCCGCGACGAATCGTCCATTGTTCAACTCCGTCGACGCCAGCCAGTTCAGGGAAGATTTATATTATCGCATCAGCGTGCTGAATATCGAAGTTCCGCCGTTGCGCGAACGTCGCGACGATGTGTTGTCGCTTATTCGGCACTTGACCGAGTTGTATTGCCGAAAACACAATTTGCCGCTCTTGGAAGTGGAGCATGGCGTACTTGAACGGTTGCATCAATATTCGTGGCCAGGCAATGTGCGCCAGTTGGAAAACGTGGTGCAAAAGATGGTGCTGCTTTCCAGGGACGGTTTTTTCCGCGAAGCGGATTTTTCCTATTTGCAGTTGGAGAATCGCGAAGCGGGGCGCAAGCATCACGGCGATTTGACAAACGGTACGCTTGAGGCGATTGTTCAAAAAGTGGCACTATCGGTGTTGAAGGAAGAAGGTTTCAATAAAACGCGGGCTGCGAAGCGCTTGGGTATAACTCGGATGACCTTGAACAAACATTTGGATCCAAATAGGGTTAATGTATAATAATTATACTTTTAATGTATAAAAAACATACAGTTTTTTTATTCTGTC
>DAIPJX010000129.1:0-6917 GCA_036770065.1 Planctomycetota bacterium | reverse complement strand
TGTATAAGAAATCATAAAATGAATGCGGAGAAAAAGCGCGGTTTGTCGGGGCTACTCGCAGTTGACGCGATCGACAACTTTCCGAAGCGCCACATACTGGTCGTAGGTCATGCGCTCGCCCTTAATGCCGAGGCGATCCATTTCATCGCGGATAATGCTTGCGCGGCGTTGCATTTCACGGTGCGATTCATCCGAACCGCCCCGCAGTTCGTAGCCTTCGCCCTTGGTGTACCGGACGTGTCCGCCGGATTCATCCAGCCCAAGACCGACAACCATTGCCCGGCCGCGCCGTACCCTGTCCAACGGCAGATTGGTAGTGTTTTTTCTGGTCAGCATCGTTCTTTCCCAAAATCATCCGCGCGGCGAAACGGTTGACGCCAATGCGGGAAATCGCACCGGAATCCACAGGCCGACGGACGGACGCACTGCGAACGGATTACTTTTTTTCAACAAATAACGCGGGAAAAGGCCGTTTCCAATGCCAGAATTATACAAATCGAAACTGCGATATCAAGACTCAGCCGGACGGTATTCGCGTTTTTTCCAATGTTTCCGTACATAATTGAAAAATCCGCCGACTCCGATTGACTATACCATGCCTTGTCAATAAGATAGATGGCCTTGACCGGGCATTATAGACAAGGACGGCGCATGGCGAAAAAAGACGACAAGAAAGACTCCTCCTCCATAGGGAAAAACCGCCAGGCGTTTTTCCATTATGAGGTATTGCAAAAACTGGAGTGCGGCCTTGTGCTCACGGGAACGGAAGTGAAAAGCCTCCGCGACGGCCACGTCGCGTTTGCCGATTCGTTCGCGTCCGTTCAGGGCGATGAACTGTTTTTGTACAACCTGAATATTTCCGAATACAAAATGGGCAATCAATTCAACCATTTGGCGACGCGAAAACGAAAACTGCTCGCCCACAAGCGGGAAATCCGAAAATTGAAGGCGGCGGTCGATCAGCGAGGTTTTACCCTGGTGCCGCTCGGCATGCATTGGAGCCGCGGTCTCGCCAAGGTTGAGCTGGGGGTTGTGCGCGGCAAACAGTTGCATGACAAGCGCGATTCGATCAAGAAGCGCGAACAGCAACGCGATCAACAGCGCGTCATGCGCAGCTACGGCAAAGGATAACGGACATGGACATGAAACGGCAAATCAGGCGTTGCGCCTTCGTCGCGGCGGTGACGCTCGCGGCGTTCCCCTTCGGCGCAATGGGCGGCGAGGACTCGGTCAACTGGGACGTCATAAAGGACGGCGCGCGTGAAAGCGGCCATGCCGTCGCCCACGGCGCGCGAGTCGCCAAGGACGCTGTCGTGCGCGGCGCGGAAAAAACCGGCGAAGCCATTGCCGACGGCTACGACGCGACCAAAGAATATGTTCAAAGCGGCGAAGCGAAGGAAGACATCAAGCACGGCTATGAAACAAGCAAGGATTTCGTCGTCGACAAGAGCAAGAAAGCGGGCAATGCGATAGCCGGCGGCTACGACAGCGTGCGTTCCTATTTTTCAAACGATGATAAATGAGATTGTCCATAATGCCGATACCGTATCGTTCGCGCCGCTCTCCGGGGGCATTTCTCCTTTTTGTTCTTTTCGTCGCCGCTTCCATCTGCAAAGCGGCCGATACGAAGGAGCCTGTCGAATTCGGGCCTGTCGCGGACGCTTTCCGCAAGCATTGCGTGCAGGTATACGTTCATGCCGCGGCCTTTGAAGGCAAGCCGCCCGCTGTCGGCGGTTTCGCCGACGATATCGCCAATGAACGCCCGACCTTGATCGGCGGCTATTGGTGGGACGAACGCCATGTCATAGTGGAAGACCCGGTTCTTCAGGATCAATTCATCCATTCACTGGAGATCGCCCCGCCCTCTTCCGGGATGCGCTATCCGGCGCGGGTGGCGGGACGGATGATCGCCGTTCCGGCCATGATTCTGGAAGTCCTGCCTGACGAAGACGGCGCGTTGCCGCAAGCGTTCCCGCTTCGCTTCGCCGACGGCGACGTGAAAAAAAGCATGGTTCTGTCCTACGGATGGGACCACGGCGCATGGCGCGTCGCCGGCGACGGATGGGGCGGAACGAGGACGTTGGCCGACGACGGCGTGCGCGCCATGGCGCCGGGCGCGCGCGGCGGTCTTTTTTCCCGCGACGGCGTCGCTCTCGGGCTGGCGTTCGGCGAACGGCTTTTCGAAGCGCCCCGCGCGGAATGGTCGGGCGCTTCCGTCCGTGACGCCGCCATCGCCGCGCGCGTCGGCGGGGACGGGAACGGCGCGCTTGCGCGCGAACAAATGGCGGACGCGGTGCTCCAAACCAGATTTCACCTTCGCGTCCACATCGAGGACGACGACGACGACGACGCATGGTCTATCGGCTTGAACGGCACGGGCGTCGATTTGACCGAGGTCAAGGCGGCGGGATTGGTCGTTGGAGCGCGCCACTTGTTCATTCCGGTTCCGCTTCAGGCCGAAGCCATCGCCCGCATTGAAAGTATCGGCGTCGTCCGGGCGAACGGCAACACAATCAAGGCGCGCTTCGTCGGCGCGTGCAGGGAATACGAAGCCATCGTCATCGAAACGGACGAGGACTTGCCGGCCGCGAACATTCCTCCCGGCTTCGCCATGCTCAATCCCCTGGTCGTGCCGGAAGAGGCGTTCAGCCCCGAAGGAACATTCACGCGTCCGGAAGGCGAGCTTTTTTATCGCCGCCATATTGATTATAAACTGGGCAGACGCAACGAACTGTCCGATTACGATCGCTGGCTTGGCACATTTCGCGGATTTCGCGGCGACACCGTAGTCCTGACCGGCACCAACGAGCAGGACGGCGACATGGCGTTTGACAAAAACGGCGCGTTGGCCGCCCTTTCGCTGACGCCGCGCGTTTTGGACGCAAACGACAACCGCCCGCAAGCGGCCGCCGGATTTCGGCCGGTGGATTTCCTGTATGGAAAGCTGCGGGACGGCAACGTTTTCGACCCCACGCTTGCCCCGGTCGCCGAAGACGAAGGACGGAGACTCGTGGATTTCGGGGTCGAGTATCAGGCGCTGGACGCGAACACGGCCCGTCTGTTCAATGTCGCGGCCGAGACGCGCGGCGGCGCCGTCGGCATGCTGGTGAACCATGTGTATCCGGGGTCGACCGCGGACAAGGCGGGGATTCATGAGCAGGACGTGTTGCTGCGACTGTTCATCGAGGGCAGACGCGAACCGGTGGAGTTGATTGCCGACGACGCCAGTTCGCGCACCTCGCAGGAATTCGCCGAAATGTCCGCCGATTCGATTCAGCAAATGCTTTCCTTTATGCCGCCGCCGTGGCCCAGCCGGGAAAACGCGCTGTCGCTCATTCTCACCGGCGCCGGCGTCGGCAAGCGCGCCGCTCTCGAATATGTGCGCGAAGGCGAACCGGAACGGGTCGAATTCCTGACCGAATACACAGCGTCCGATTACCGTAACGCCCCTAAAACGCGTTTTGAGGAACTGGGACTTACCGTCAAGCCGGTCACGTATGAAGTGGAGCGTTATTTCCTCCGGCCCGATTCGTCCGGCGTTATCGTATCCAGAGTCGAGGAAGGGAGCAAGGCGTCGGTGGCGGGCATGTATCCCTACCAGCTTGTCACCAGGGTTGACGGCGAGCCGATTCAGGGACCGGAAGATTTCGCGCTGCGCGCGCGTTCGTTCGAGGCGGGAGACAGCGGCTCGATAGAGCTGACCGTCGAGTCGTTCGGCAAAACGCGGCTGGTGCGTATCGAACACAGATAGGTTTTTGAAGATGTTATCGCCCCGCCCCGGCGATTCGGTCCAGAACGCTTTGGCTGGTGATAACGCCCACGATGCGGTTTCGGTCGACAATGGCGGCCATGCGCGTGTGGCGGGTGCGGAAGATGCCGAGCACTTCGGGTATGGCTGTTTCGCCGCGAATCCGTTCCAGGCGTTCAACCGTTTGGCCCAGCGGATCGTCCGCTTTCCCGGGTTGCATGACCAGAGCGTTCATGGTGACGGCCGCGCCGATCGGCTTGCCCGCCGAGTCGATAAGCAGGGCCATTTGCGCACGACGGCGCACCATGCACGCCACGGCTTTTTTTCGCGTCGCATTCACCGAAAGCAGCGCAAATTCCGAAAGCGGAATCATAGCGTCCATGGCGCTGATGCGCTCCAGTTCCATAATGCGGGCGGCCATGCGGTTTTGTTCTTCGGACAGCACGTGTTCCGCCACCCCCGCGTTGAAATGCTCAATAAGCAGCGTCCTCCGGCTATGCGACAACGGCGCTTCGCCCGGAGCGCCCAACACGCGGCGCAAACCCGCCGAGGCCGTGTTTAAAACCCATACCATGGGCCGGAGAACCCACCTGAACACCGCAAAAACCCGAATCAGTTCCAGCGCGTACGTATCGGCGCGCCCAAACGCGAGTTGCTTCGGAAGCGACTCGGTCAGGACGAAAAACAGCGGCGTAATGACGGCGGTCGTGACAAGTTCGGGATGTCCGATGTGCCAGTTGGCGAGAATGGCCGACAGAAAATACGTGCCCGCGTAGGCGGAGATGTTGTTGTCGACCAGAATCGTCGTGACCATGCCGTCCATCTGCCCGGCTACCCCGTTGACCCAGGCGGCGCGCCATTCGCCCCGTTCCTCCCGGATGCGCATGCGAACGCGGCTGGCCCGGTACAGCGCCGTTTCCATGCCGGAAGAAACAAAACTCAACACCAAACAGGATATGATGCCAAGAACAAGCAACAAATCGATCATGCCCCGTCCTTTCCGCCTGCGCTTGTCGCCGGCTGGCGCAAACGCAGGAGCACTTCCGTCACCCGGTTGCGCCAAACGCTCTGGACGGTCATTTCCATGGCTTCCACGTGGACGGTATCGCCCGGACGGGCCATGCGGCCAAGAAGCGAGACGACCAGACCGCCGACCGTGGCGCTTTGCGGAATTTCGATTTCTTCCGAAATGGAAAACAACTCGCGCCATTCACGCACGCTCAACCGCCCGGGCAGAATATACGAGTCGCCTTCAACCCGCACTCCGCCTTCCGGCGCCGCGCCCGCTTCGCCGAAGTGGCCGAGGACTTCGTCCATAATGTCCTGCAACGTGAAAAATCCGATGATGATGCCGCGCTCATCGACAACAGCGAACAAATCCCCGCCGTCGTTTTTAATCCGTTCCAGCACCTGGTCGGCCCGGTCGTGTTCGGAAAAAAAACGGAGGCGGCGCATGGCGGAATCGATCGTGGCGGAATCGCTCTCCGGTTCACCGTTGCCCGCGCGATATATATCCCGCGCGTCGATCCAGCCGACGACATCGTCCGTCACGGAATCGAAAACGGGCATTTTGCAATGGCGCCCTTTTCTGGCCGCGCGTACAGCTTCACCCCAACTGTCGCCCACGCACAACATCGACTCGTCGACCCGTGGAACGAGAATATCGCGTATCCGCACGTCGGGCAGATCGACGACGCCGTCGATCAGTTCGTACTCGCCGTCGCTGATGACGCCGTCGTTTCGGCTCAGTTCGACCATAAGCCTCAGTTCTTCCTCCCGCAGTTCGCGCGAATCGGCGGCGACCGGCTGGACAATGCGTTCGCACGCGCTGACGATGCCGTTCAGGATTTTCATCGGCTGGCGCAACGCGCGGTACAGGAAATACACCTGAAACGCGGTCAAACGGGCTACCAGCATGCTTGCGGCGATGGCGAACTGCTTTGGAAACACTTCTCCGAAAAAAACCACGACAAACAGCGCGATCAGGCTGAACAGAAATGCCGCCCCGCCGCCGAGCATGTCGCCAACCGTTCCGGTGACGGACGAGGCTATGGCGAACGTCATGACATTGACCGCCATATTGCAGAAAAGAATGGTGGGCAACAGCGATTTGAGATTGCCGTAAAGGGCGGTGATGATACGGTCAAGCTTGCCGTTGCTGGCGCGGATTCGGTTCAATTGCGGCGTGGTCAGTGAAAAAAGAGCGGTTTCGCACCCAGAGAACGTGGCGGAAACGCACAGAAGCAGCACGACGGCGGGCAAAGCGAAGGGATGGTGCCGGAGGATAATGAAAAAGACGCCGTCCATAATGCAGGCGGATTCCTCCACGGGAAAAAAACGCGTCCGGCAACGCCGCCGGGCATATACGCATGCCATAGTATATAAAAAAACCGGCTCCCGCGAAAGGAGTCGGTTCATAATTTTTCGCAAACCGAAAGAATCCGTTTACGCCTCGACCTTTTCCACATGCACTTTGCGTTTGGTCATTTCGAACTTGACGACGCCCTCGGTGAGGGCGAACAGGGTGAAGTCGCGTCCCTGGCCGACGCCCTGACCGGCGTGGAATTTGTTGCCTTTTTGGCGGATGATGATGGTTCCGGGGATGACGGCTTCGCCGCCGAAGCGTTTCACGCCGCGGAACTTCGGTTTTGAATCGCGGCCGTTGCGGCTGCTGCCCTGACCTACTTTATGTGCCATGACCTACTCCTTTGCAGTATTCCGGTAAACAGCTTAGCCGTTGATGCCGGTGATTTTCACCTGGTGGTAGTTTTGACGATGACCTTTGGTGGTCATGCTGTCCTTGTGGCGGCGGAAAAAGACAGCGCGTGTTTTTTCGCCTTTGGTTTCCTTGAGAATGGTGGCGGAGACCGAAGCGCCCGCAACCTTCGGCGCGCCGATTTTGGAACCCGCGCCATCGACAATCATCAGCACGTCGTCAAAGGTAACGTCCTGGCCCGGCTCGCCGGAAAGCAATTCGACTTCAATCACATCGCCTGCTTCGACAATAACCTGTTTGCCGCCGGTGCGAATAACCGCTTGCGTAGACATCATAACTCCTCACAAATAAACAATGACCAATCAACCGAGCGGAACCGGGGGCGCCGCGTTCACAATGAGTAAAAGCCCCGGGCGCTGGCGTATCCGCCACCGCCCGGGAACAGGGAGTTTA
>DAIPJX010000305.1:0-1978 GCA_036770065.1 Planctomycetota bacterium | reverse complement strand
CGTGACTGAAAAATTTAATGCAATGCGAAACCGCGCGAACGCGCGGCCGTTCCGCCGCTTTCGCGCCGCACTCGAAAACTCTCTGGGAGGCAAAAAGAAAACACCTCTCGTCAACCGGGTTTTTCACTTCATCGACCAGACGACGGACCAGGTCGAAAATTCCCCCGACGCGCTCGTCGCGCTGTCGGTGGAGAATATGGGCGAATGAGCCTTGCGCCCGTTCCGCATCTTGCGCCGGACACGGCGTTCTGATACCCTGTATTTACTCCGAACGAATCGCGCCGCGCCCGTCGGGACAGCGTCCGCGACGTATGATTATTGATTATAAAGGATGAAAAATGGCGGAACGCATCATGTTGTTGTATTCGGGCGGCCTGGATACGTCGGTATTGTGCCGGTGGCTGGCCGACAAGGGCGATCATATCATCTGTTTCGCCGCCGACGTCGGACAACGCGAAGACTGGCCGGCATTGAAGAAAAAAGCCATGCAAAGCGGCGCGAAAAAAGTCATCGTCGCCGATGTGCGCGAGCGCTTCGTCAAGGATTTCGTCTTTCCCGCCATTCGCATGGAAGCGCTCTACGAAGGCCGCTATCACCTCGGCACGAGCCTCGCCCGCCCCTGCATCGCCGAAGCCATGGTCAAGGCCGCGCTCAAGGAGCGCTGCACCGTCTTCGCCCACGGCGCAACCGGGAAAGGAAACGATCAGGTCCGTTTCGAACTGACCGCCGCCGCTCTCGCGCCCGGACTCAAGGTCATCGCCCCCTGGCGCGATCCGTCGTTTTCCTCGGTCATCAAGGGCAGGGCGGAAGCAATCGAATACGCAAGGAAACACGGCATCCCGGTCAAGGCGACCGCGAAAAAACCATGGAGTTCGGACGAGAACCTGCTGCATATTTCCTTCGAGGCGGGCATGCTCGAAGACCCGGACGCCAAACCCCTCGCCGACATGTTCGAATTGACGACCGATCCGAGAAAAGCCCCCAACACCCCGGAAAAAGTGACGCTCGATTTTGAAAAAGGCTGGCCGGTCGCCATCAACGGCAAAAAAATGAACGCGATCAAGCTGCTCGAAACCGCCAACCGCCTCGCCGGAAAACACGGCGTCGGACGCGTCGACATGGTCGAGTCCCGCTACGTCGGCATGAAGTCGCGCGGCGTGTACGAAACGCCGGGCGGAACCCTCCTCATGGCCGCGCACCGCGATCTGGAAGGCATCGCCATGGACCGCGACGTGATGAATCTGCGCGATTCGCTCATTCCCCGCATCGCCGGCCTGATCTACAACGGCTACTGGTTCTCGGACGAGATGAACGTTCTCTCCGCCATGGTCGAGGAATCGCAACGCTACGTCACCGGACGGGTGACGGTCGAACTGTACAAAGGCAACATCACCCCCATCGGCCGCACCAGTCCGGCGTCGCTGTACGATCCGATGGTGGCGAGCATGGACGACGATCACGGCGCGTACGACCAGACCGACGCGACCGGCTTTATCCGCCTGCACGGCCTGCCGCTGCGCGCACAGGCGCGCCGCGCCGCCAAAATGGCGAAACTGCCCGGTGCGAAAAAATAACCGCGCATGCTGTGGTGTGATTCGGGGTGTTTTTCCACAAGACCGATACAGCAAGGGATGTTCTCCATGGGGCAGTCATTCGAACTGGTGACGATGGGCGAGACCATGTGCGGCATGGTTCCTTCCTCGTCGGGACCGCTTCGCTACGAGCGGGAATTTCACCCGTGCATCGCGGGGGCGGAAAGCAATCTCGCCATCGGCATGGCGAAACTCGGCCATAGCGCGACCTGGATAAGCCGGCTCGGAGACGATGAACTCGGCCACTACGTCAACAACATGATCCGGGCCGAAGGGGTCGACGTTTCCGGCGTCGTCTTCGACGGCGCCCATCGGACCGGCGTCATGTTCAAGGAAAGAAGCGCCGGAGAAACGCGGGTTTTCTACTACCGCGAAAACTCGTCTGC
>DAIPJX010000128.1:0-6932 GCA_036770065.1 Planctomycetota bacterium | reverse complement strand
TTTGGTCGCGGCGTTGATTGCCAGCGCCAGTCTTGCGGTTATCCTGTCCTATTACATATGGTACCGGTGAAAAAGTTCATGCCGAAGGCGCGTCCGCCTTCGGCATGAATGCGGGCGTTCGCTACGACGACTTCATGTCGCCGGTCAAAATCGGCTTGCGCGCGGCGGTCGTTTCGTCAAGCCGTCCGACCTTGGTTCTGGTCGGGGCCTGGCGAAGCAGTTCGGGGTTCGTTTTCGCTTCCCCGGCAACGCGCAGCATGGCTTCGATGAAACCGTCCAATTCTTCCTTCGACTCCGTTTCCGTCGGTTCGATCATAAGCGCGCCATGGACAACCAGCGGGAAATAAATGGTCGGCGGATGATACCCGAGATCGATCAGCCGCTTGGCGATGTCCAGCGTCGTTATCCCGTCATCCTTCTGCCGGGCGTCGGTAAAAACGCATTCGTGCATGCATGGCTGGTCGAACGGCAGATCGTACGCGTGTTTCAGTTTTTCCTGGATATAATTCGCCGCCAGCACCGCGAGGCCGCTGGCGGTGCGGAGTTCATTTCCAAGGGAAAGAATATACGCGTACGCCCGGAGAAATATCCCGAACTGGCCATGGAACGCGTGCAGCCTGCCGATGCTTTGCGGCAGGTCGTCCGTCCATTCGTACGCGTCGCCGACCCGCACGACGCGCGGGCCGGGCAGATACGGGACGAGCGATTCGGCCACAGCCACCGGCCCGGAACCCGGACCGCCGCCGCCGTGCGGCGTCGACATCGACTTGTGCAGATTGTAGTGGATGACGTCGACGCCCAGCGCTCCCATGTCCACCCTGCCCATGACGGCGTTGAGGTTGGCGCCGTCGGCGTAGACGAGGGCGCCGCGTTCATGCAGCATGGCGCTGATGGCGCCAAGTTCGCTTTCGAAAATGCCCAGCGTGTTCGGATTCGTCACCATGATGGCGGCGACATCGTCGTCGGCGAGTTTTTCCACCGTTGCATATTCCAGCCTGCCGTCCGGTCCGAGCGGAACTTTCACTTCGGTGAATCCCGCCATCGCCGCCGTCGCCGGATTGGTGCCGTGGGCGGAATCGGGCATCAACACCTTTGTTTTTTTATTGCCGTGATGGCGGTGGTGGGCGGCGATCATCAGCATGCCGCACAGTTCTCCGTGCGCGCCCGCGGCCGGTTGCAGCGAAGCCTGTTTCAAACCGACAATGCCGGCAAGCATGCGTTCGAGTTCGAAAATCAACCGGAGCGCTCCCTGACTCGCTTCGGCCGGGAGCATTGGGTGCGCGCCGGCGAAACCGGAAAGCCCGGCGATGTGTTCGTTCACTTTGGGATTGTACTTCATGGTGCAACTGCCCAGAGGATACATGCCGGTGTCGACGCCGAAATTCCAGGTGGAAAGCCTGGTGTAATGCCGCACCAGTTCCGGTTCCGACACGTCCGGCCAGTCGGGACCGTTGCCCGCGACGTCGTCCGGAAGCGGCGGCGCGGACGGCACGTCGCTTTCCGGCGGGGAAAACGCGGAGCGCCCGCGCCGTCCTCGTTCCCACAGGAGCGGCTCGTTCAAAATCAATCCGCTTGCGCCCGGAACGTTTCGGGTGTCGTTTGTGCTCATGCCATTGCCTCCCGGATCGATTCGATCAGCGAATCAACGCCTTTCTTGCCCACGGTCTCGGTTATGCCGAACAGCCAGGCGTTGTCCCATTGCGGATATAACGCGGAGAGCGGCAAACCGGCGAAAATTTTCCGCGTTTGCAGCTTTTTGTGCGCATCGGCGAATGTTGCCGGCGCAAGCATGGCGAACTCGTTGAAGGTCGGTATGCCGGACAATGGTTTGAAGCCCAGCTCCCGCAGGCGGGCTTTGGCGTATTCGGCCAGATTGCGGTTGGCGGCGGCGAGCGCGCGAAATCCTTCGCCGCCGGCGGCGGCCATGAAAACGGCGGCGGTGAGCGCGGCGTGTCCGGCATTGGAACAAATGTTTGATACCGCCTTGCCGCGCCTGATGTGCTGTTCGCGGGTGGCGAGGGTGAGGACGAATGCGCGTTGTCCCCGGTTGTCGAAGGTCTGGCCGATCAGGCGTCCGGGAATCTGGCGCATGTATTCGGCCTTGGCCGCCATAAGTCCGAGGCCGGGGCCGCCGAACGATTGCGAAAGGCCGAGGCTCTGCCCTTCGCCAAAGGCGATGTCGGCCCCGAGAGCGCCCGGCGATTTGATCGCCCCGAGCGCGAACGGTTCGCTGCAACCGCAGGCGAGCAATCCGCCGGCTTCATGAACCGCGTTCGCGGCGGCGGCGATGTTTTCGATGCAGCCGAGGAAGTTGGGCGATTGCATGACGAGCGCCGCCGCCTTGTCCAGCCCGGACAGTTCGGCGATGTCGGTGGTGCCGTCGTCGAGCGGAGGCAGTATGTGAACGGTTGCGCCGATGGGCGCAAGGTAGGTGTCCAGCACTTCCCGCCAGTGCGGATGCACCAGGCCGGAGACGGCGACGACTGTGCGTTTGGTAATGCGCATCGCCATGAGGACCGCTTCGGCCATGGCCGTGGCGCCGTCGTACATGCTGGCGTTTGCGACGTCGAGCCCGGTCAGTCGGGCTATGAGCGTCTGGTATTCGAAAATGGCCTGCAACGTGCCCTGGCTCATTTCCGGCTGGTACGGCGTGTACGCGGTGAGGAATTCGGATCGGTTGGCGAGCGCGGGCACGACGGACGGAATGTGATGGCGCTGCGAACCGGCATTGACGAAAACGGACCAGTCGCCGCCGCTGTTCGCCGCCATGCTTTCGAGCCGTTCGGTCAAGTCCCATTCGCTCATGGGACGGCCGAGCGGGAGCGCGTCGGCGCTCATCCGGCATGATTCCGGAATGGTTCTGAACAATGCGTCGATATCGGGCAGGCCGACGGCGGAGAGCATTTCCCGCTGGTCCGCTTCGGTATGCGGAAAATAACGGTGGCTCATGCTTGTTCCTTCAAATGCGCGAGATAGCGATCGGCCGACAGCAACGCGCTCGAAGCGGCGGGGTCGGACGGTTCGATTTCCACCAGCCAGCCGTCGCCGTACGGGTCGCGGTTGACGAGTCCGGGGTCGTCCGCGAGCAGCGGGTTGACGGCGATGATTTTTCCCGCCGCCGGCAGATAGACGGCCGAGACCGACTTGATCGATTCAAGCGAGCCGAACTCTTCTCCTTTGGCGAACGTTTTTCCCGCATCCGGCAATTCGACAAAGGTGATGTCGCCCAATGCGTCCTGGGCGAAATCGGTGACGCCGATGCGGAACGGCGCGGCGGCGGCGATCCATTCGTGCGATTCGGCGTAGTGCAATTCGGACGGCAATGCGATGTCGTTCAGATCTTTCATGAAAGGCTCCTGTCTAGAAGGAAGGTAATTTTTTTCTGGCCGTCCGGTCGGGACGGATGTCGTGAACAATTTCCACGGCGATTTCGCGGCGGCCGTCCTTGAGCGTTATCGCCGTTCCGCGCGCGAGCGGACGGTCGACCAGGACAAACCCGCACGCAAGCCCGCGCGGTTGCCAGCCTTCGGGACGGTCGGGGCTGGCGGTGCTGACGATTTTTCCGTCCACGCGGCCGATCGCCATATCGGAGACGATGGTTGTGACAATGCCTATTGGCAGGCCGTCCAGAAGAACCTTCGCTTCATGCGAGTCGACCCGGCGCGGATCGAAACCGGCGAACGCGAGCGTGTGTCGCGCCGTCTTCGGATCCAGCGCGGATGCGCCGTGGAAGTTTTTCGAAAACGTTCCGTCCGGCAGGAGCGGCAAGGCGATCTGCCACGGATGGTTGATAAACGGCCACGCGCCGATGTCCTGGTGGCTGAGAGGCAGGGTTGCGCCGGTTCGGAGCGAATCGCGCGCCGCCAGGCCGCACGGCAAAACGCCGAGCGGAGCGCCGTCGGCGAGGATCCTGTCCCATATCGTTCCGATGGCGGACCGCGGGGCAAAAAGTTCGAACCCGAGTTCGCCCGTATAACCGCTTCGCGAAAGAAGGACCGGCGTGCCGTCGGCCAGGCGCAATGCGCTTTTTTCCAGTTCGAAATCGCCCCGGAAGGAAAAGTACGGAAACGCGGCGAAGAGTTCCTCCGTTGTTTTCCGATCGAACAGGGCCTGTACAAGCGCAAGCGCGCGCGGACCCTGGATGTCGATTTTCGCCGGGCGTTCGGATGGTTCCCGAACGGTTGTTTTCTCCGCGCCCGGGAGGCTTTGCATATGTTTTTGAAGAATCGGTCCCATGCCCGCGTTGGCGACGACGGCATGCCGTCCGTCGGCCGCCGGATAGACGACCGCGTCGTCGATGCAATGGCCATCGGCCGTCAGGAACGCGCCGTAGGCCGCGCGTCCCGGTTTGGCGTTGGCGATATCGCGTGAATAGGCGTAATTCAAAAACGTTCGATCGCCGTCGCCTTCGACGATGAGTACATCCATATGGCTTGTGTCGAAAACGCCCGCCGCCCGGATGACGGCGAGATGCTCCCCGACCGCGCCGGCCTTGTACCATAACGGCATTTCCCAGCCGCCGAATGGCGCCATTGTGGCGCCAAGCGCGGTGTGGCGCGAATGCAAAGCGGTGGTGCGCAACCGTTCGTCCGGCATAGCCGTCCTTTCAGAACCAATCGGAACCCGGGACATTCCCCAAAAAACGGTATTGTAGCCCCGCTTTTGCCGCCGCGTCAAGCACAGGCTGAAAATCGGGAGGAACGCCCGCCTTTCGCCTTGCCTTTTTCGCTGTAAACATAACAATACAGGGAAAAGAGGCGTCGGTAATCGTCGACCCGGTTCGGTCGGCGGTGATTGAACCGTCGCGATAGAAGGAAATGATTATGCCAGGCATTCGGGTGAAAAACGGTCCCAGCCAAGGCCAAACGTTCAATATCGGCGACAAGCCGTTGATTATAGGCAGAGACGAAACCTGCGAACTTTCGTTGCAGGACAAAGGCGCTTCGCGCCAGCATGCGGAAATTTTCAAAATCGGGGACATGTGCTTTCTCCGCGATTTGGAATCGAAAAACGGCACCTTCGTCAATGACAACCGGGTAACGGAGGAAATGCTTCGCGACGGCGATCGCATTCAGATTGGCGGCACGATTATCGTGTTCGAGCCGCTTGCCGGCGTCCGGCAGGACGACGAACCCGATTTTTCCGAAGACGAACTGGAAGCGTTTTATGAATTGCGGCTGGAAGATCTGACCGCCGTCAACGTCGGCGAAGGCGACGCATCGTCCGAAATGTACCTTCGCGCCTTGTATCGCTTGTCGCGTCTTGTCGCGAGCGAGGACACGGAAGAGGAACTGCTACGGAAAGCGCTGGCGTTTGTCGCGGAAACGATTCGGGCGGACGGCGCGTATATTTTCGGCCGCGATCCGCAAAAGGGCGGCATTGTCACGCTTGATTCGCACGTGCCGAAAGGCGGACGTTCGGGGCAGCTTTCCCGCACCATTATCCGGAAGGTTTTGCAGGACAAGCGGGCGCTTCTGGTCACCGACGCGATGCGCGACGACCGGTTTTCGTCGAACGAATCGGTTATGCGCCACAATATCCACGCGGTGATTTGCGCGCCCATGACGTTTTACAACGGCGCCGAGACGGTGTTGTATCTGGCCGGCGACGATCCGGCGATTTCGTTCAATGAACGCGAGCTTGAGCTTGCCGCCGCGATGGCCGATCAGATGGGCCTTGCCCTGGCCCATATTGCGTCCAAGGCGCGCCGCCGCGAGTATATGCTGTCCGCGGTCAAGCTGTTGCTGCAAGTGGCCGATTCGGCGCATCCCGGCATAATGGCGGCGAACGAACGGGTGGCGGGCTATATGCGTTCCATCGGCACGGCCATGGGAATGAGCCCGGATTGCCTTGAACAGTTGCAGCTTGCGGGCCTTTTGTATAATTATTCCGATATGGTCGGGAAATCGTCGGAGCGCTCGCCCGAAGAGCGCACCGCGGATACGGTTGATTTGCTTTCGCGCGAAATGTTTTTCCCGGAGATTGAGGATATTGTTGCGTACCAGCTTGAGCGTGTCGACGGCGGCGGGCCGAAAGGGCTGGTCGGCGCGGAAATTCCGCTCGAGGCGCGGATTTTCCATGCCGCGTACGATTTGGAGCGGCAACTGGGAGCCGACGTCACGGTGGAGCGCATACTGCATGCTGTGAACGCAATCGCGGCGCAAGGCGACAGGCGCTACGACGGCGAAGTGGTCAAAGGCATTCTTGCGGCTGAAAGGGCGGGAATGCTCGGCATGAGCCTTGATGAACAACTCAAGCAGCGGAAATCATCGCGAATGACGGCGTTTCTCAACGAGGAATAGTCCCGTAGAATGGGGCGACGGCATATGGGTGGACACAATGGCGGATGCCATGGCGGAGTGGATAGAATGCGAGTTGGCGCAGATATTGCTGATGACGGACAGCATGTCCAGCCCGCAGGTTATTGTGCTGCGGGAAAAGGAGGGCGCGCACCGCTCGTTCATGGTGCATATAGGTTTGTTCGAGGCGCTTGCCATCAATCGCCAGGTGCATGGCGAATCGATTCCCAGGCCGTTGACGCATGACTTGCTGATGACGTTGATGGAGTCGCTTGGAGGCACATTGGCGCGCATCGCCATTTCCGATCTGGTTGAGGATGAGGAAGGCAATGGCACTTTTTACGGATTCTTGGTGGTTCTCCGCGACGGCGGAGAAGTTATTATCGATTGCCGTCCGTCGGACGCAATTGCAATGGCGACTCGCGCGGGTTGTCCGATTTATGTTTCGCGCGATGTTTTTGACAAAGTGGCGCCAAGCTAGGAAAAACCGGAGAGATGGCCGAGTGGTCGAAGGCGGCGGTCTTGAAAACCGCTGACGCGCAAGTGTCCGGGGGTTCGAATCCCTCTCTCTCCGCCATTTTTTTTGTCGAACCGGGAGGCGCAATGAAGGAACTTGACGGCATCAAGGTGAAG
>DAIPJX010000127.1:0-6937 GCA_036770065.1 Planctomycetota bacterium | reverse complement strand
GGGGCGCTGTTCGCGCGCCCCCAAACCCCCTGCGAGTCCGTGTCGGACACACAGTCTTTGCCCGAATACGACAGGCCCGAGAGCCTTCGGCATGAAATGCATTCTTGTATAAAGGTATTCGAAAATATGCCCAACCATACAGAACACATAGCACGCGAACTGGCTATCAGGCCGGCACAAGTCAACGCAGTCCTCGACCTGCTCGACAACGACGCCACCATCCCCTTTATCGCACGCTACCGAAAAGAAGCCACAGGCGGTCTCGACGAAACCCAAATCGCCGCCATACGCGATAAAAAAGAAACACTGGATAAATTGCACGAACGCCGACAAACAATCATCAAATCACTCACCGAACGCGAACTCGCCGCACCCGAACTCCTCGCGGCGATCAACAACGCCGAAACCCTGGCGGCACTGGAAGACATCTACCTCCCCTACCGCCCAAAACGACGCACCCGCGCCATGATCGCCCGCGAACGCGGCCTCCAACCGCTCGCCGACATACTTCTCAAACAAGAACGCAACTGCATTCCCGAACAGGAAGCAACCCAATTCATCAACGCGGAAAACGGCGTCCCCGACGCCGAAACCGCACTCCACGGCGCACGCGACATAATCGCCGAAATCGTCGCCGAAGACCCGGCCACGCGCGGAACCCTCCGCGACATGTTCCGGGAACGCGGCAGCATCACCTCCTCCGTCGTCTCAGGCAAGGAAGAAGAAGGCGCAAAATACCGCGACTACTTCACCTGGTCCGAACCAATCAAAAACGCACCCAGCCACCGCGTCCTCGCCATGTTCCGGGGCGAAGAGGAAAAAGCCCTCTCCCTCTCGCTCCGTCCGCCGGAAGAGGCCGCAATCACAACCCTCAACCGCCGCTGGCGAAAATCGGACGGCAAAGCCGGACAACAAATAGCCCTCGCCCTCGCCGACGGATACGACCGCCTCATCGCACCCTCGCTGGAAAACGAAACCCGCGCCGAAGCCAAACGCCTGGCCGACGAAGAGGCAATCCGCGTCTTCGCCCTGAATCTTGGCGAACTGCTCTTCGCATCCCCGCTCGGCGGAAAAACCGTCCTCGCCCTCGATCCCGGCTTTCGAACCGGCTGCAAAACCGTGGTTCTGGACAGCCAGGGAAAATTGCTCCACGATACGGTGATATTCCCCACCATGTCGAAAAACCAGGCGGACGCGGCCGCCGCCGAAGTCCGCGCGTTGTGCGCCAAATACAACGTCCAGGCCATCGCCATCGGCAACGGCACGGCGTCGCGGGAAACGGAAGCGTTTGTCCGCGCGCTCTCCCTTCCCTCGTCCATTGCCGTCGTCATGGTGAACGAATCGGGCGCGTCCGTCTATTCCGCTTCGGAAATAGCCCGGGAAGAATTTCCCGACAAGGACGTTACCGTACGCGGCGCCGTTTCGATTGGACGCCGTCTCATGGATCCGCTGGCCGAACTGGTGAAAATCGATCCGAAAGCAATCGGCGTCGGCCAGTACCAGCATGACGTCGACCAAAAAGCGTTGAAGAAAGCGCTCGACGACATGGTCGCCCATTGCGTGAACGCGGTCGGAGTCGAAGTCAATACGGCATCCGCCCCGCTCCTGTCCTATGTTTCCGGCCTGAATGCGGGCCTTGCGAAAAACATCGTCAAATACCGCGACGACAACGGCCCGTTCTCTTCTCGCGCCGAGTTGAAAAAAGTTCCGCGTCTCGGCCCGAAGGCATTCGAACAATCAGCCGGATTCCTCCGCGTCGCCGGCGGAAAAAATCCGCTCGACGCCAGCGCCGTCCATCCCGAACGCTACAAACTGGTCGGGCAAATGGCCGCCGACCTGGGCCGGAAAGTGGAAGACCTGCTCGCCGACCCGTCCGCCCGTTCCGCCATCAAGCCGGAACGATACGTTTCGGACGATGTCGGCCTTCCGACCATTTCGGACATTTTGGTCGAACTGGCAAAGCCGGGCCGCGATCCGCGCGCCGAATTCGAAGCGTTCTCCTTCGCCGACGGCGTCAACGAACTCAAGGACGTTCAGCCGGGCATGACGCTTCCGGGCATTGTCACGAACGTCACCAATTTCGGCGCGTTCATCGACATAGGCGTTCATCAGGACGGGCTTGCCCATATCAGCCAGCTTGCCGACGGATTTGTGAAAAACCCGGCGGACGTCGTCAAAGTCGGTCAAAAAGTGCTGGCACGCGTATTGGACGTGGACATGAACCGCAGGCGCGTTTCGCTATCGCTGAAACGACAATGAACAATGCCGGAAAAATTACATTCACGATTCGCCCGCTTTTCAGGATGCGGTGAAAACGAGCGGCAGCGAGTGAATGCTTGATGTAAAATTCCGAGCGAAGCGAAGAATCTTCCGGCATTGTTCATTGTTAATTATTCATTGTTCATTGTTAATTATTCATTGTTCATTGTTTTTAGCCAGCTTGGCTTTGAGGTTTGATATCCAGTCGAGCGTTTCTTCTTCGCGGGTCGGCGTGTTTTGTTTGGCGAAAAATTCATCGGGAATCTCTTCGAGAAAACGGCTGGGCAGGCGTTTTTGCTCTTTGCCGCGAAGCGTCCGCGTCCGCGCATAGGTCATGGTGAGTTCCATGCGCGCGCGGGTAATGGCGACATAGAACAGGCGGCGCTCTTCCTCGACATTGCCCTCTTCCACCGCGTTCTTGTGCGGGAAAATCTCTTCCTCAAGGCCGGGAAGATAGACGTGGGGAAATTCCAGCCCCTTTGCCGAATGGGCGGTGATGATGCGCACGGCTTCCGGGTTGGGCTTCTTTTTATCGGCGGGACGGCCCGCCAGCGACGCTTCGGCCAGAAAATCGGCAAGCGTCTCGGCAGGCGATTCGCCGGGATTGGCGACAGCGAACGCGGCAAGCGATTCGCCGACCTCAAGCGCCTCGTTCCAGCGGGCGGCGCTGTCGAGCGGATCGCGATACAAATGCGCCAACTCCTCTTCGTAACGCGCTTCTTCGAGAATTGCTTTCACCAAACCGTCGAAACCGTGCGCCGCCAACCGATCGCGCCATTGCGCTATCTGCCCGGCAAAGGCGGAACAGGCGTCGATTGCCTTTTTCGACAGGCCGTCGACCTGTCCCGCGTCGGCCAACACCTCGCTTAACCGTTTTTGCGACCGCGCCGCGTGGGCGGAAAGCGCGTCCAGCGTTTTGTCGCCAATGCCGCGCGACGGAACATTGATAATGCGAAGCAACTGATTGTCCGCCTCGGGATTCGCGATAATGGAAAGAAAAGACAGAACGTCGCGCGCTTCCTTCCGGTCGAACAGGCTTTGCCCGCCGATAACCTCGTACGGCACGCGCGCGGCCAGAAACGCGTCTTCAAACGCCCGGGACTGGGCATTGGCGCGGACAATGACGGCGAAGCGGGAGAGTTGCGGACGTTTTCCTTCGGGATTTTTCACCCGTTCCACTATGTCGGCGACAATGCCGTCCGCTTCCTCGAATTGATCGTTGTAGGGAATCAGGCGTATCGGACCGCCCACGCCCAGGGCGGACCAGAGATTTTTTTCCCGCCGACCGGAATTGTTGCGAATCACCGCGTTGGCGGCGGACAGAATGGTGGAAGTGGAGCGGTAATTTTCTTCCAGAGTCACCACCGACGCGCCGGGAAAATATTCGGTGAAGCGAAGAATATTGCCCGCCATCGCGCCGCGCCAGGCATAGATGGACTGGTCGTCGTCGCCGACGACGCAGATATTGTTCCTGGGGCTGGCCAGCATGCGGACAAACTCGAACTGAACGGCGTTGGTGTCCTGGAACTCGTCTACCATCATGTACTGAAAACGCGCGCGCCAATATTCCAAGGCGTCCGGGTGCTCACGGAACAGGGTGAGCGCCTGAAGCAGCAAGTCATCGAAATCGAGGCAATTTTGGCGCTTGATCGATTCCTGATAGCGGCGATAAAGCGCATGGAGCACCAGTTCGTCTTCGTCCACCGCGTCCCGGCGAAAAGCCTCCGGCGTGATTCCCCTATTTTTAAGAGAACTTATGCGAGACAAAGCGTCATCCAACGCCACGTTCGCACTGCCGCGAATGGTGGCGGCGGATTTGCGAAGCACCGACATTTGTTCGCCGTAATCGCAGATGGAAAACCCGGGGGTATACCCCAACCGAACCGCGTCGCGCCGGATCACGCGAACAGCCAGACTATGAAAGGTGGAAAGGACAAGTTCCTTCGGATTGAAACGCTTTCCGGCGAGAGCGGCAAGACGCTCGCGCATTTCCGCCGCCGCCTTGTTTGTAAAGGTTACCCCCAGGATATTGGCGGGCGATATGCCTTCCCGGAGCATACTTGCCATGCGCTCGGTGACGACGCGCGTTTTGCCCGTTCCCGCACCGGCCAGGATAAGGAGCGGACCGGTGCGGTGTTCGACCGCCTGGCGTTGTTGTGGATTCAGTCCGGGCATTCCGCCGCTCCCCAGGGAAAAAGACCGGATTGTATCGCCGCGGCGGTAAAAATCCAGAAGAAATCGAACATCTTCCTTCTTGCCAAAATCCTTGCCCTCCCCTATGCTTAGGAAATTGTATAGAGTATATGAATACAAGGAAAATACATGGATATGGACGCGCTCCGGCGGGCTATCGACAAAGTGGATGACAATATACTCGACTTGTTGCTGCAGCGACAAGTGTTTGCCTCGCAACTGGGTGAAATCAAGCGGGAACTGGGCCTGCCCGTGTACGATCGGGCACGGGAAATTTCCATTCTCACGCGCTTGTCACAGCAGAATGCGGGCCGCTTGACGGACCAGGCCATTCTCGCCGCTTGGCGAGAAATTTTTTCCGCTTCCCGTCAGGCGCAAACAGCGACGCGCGTCGCCTATCTTGGCCCCGAGGGGACATTTACCCAACAAGCCGCATTGTCGCGCTTCGGATCGTCGGTGGAGCATATAGCAAGCCAAACAATCGCCGCCGCATTCACGTGGGTGGTCAAAAACACGGTGGATTTCGCCGTGCTGCCGGTGGAGAATACGCTTCAGGGCATTGTCGGCGAGACGGTCGATTTACTTGGCGCTACCCAGGAGCCGTTGGTGGTGGGTGAAATCGCCATTCCCATTCATTTTGTTTTTTCGTCCACCTGCGAAAAACTGGAAAACATTCGCACCATATATTCCAAACAGGAAGCATTTTTGCAATGTTCCAATTTCCTGAACCAGCCGTCACTTGAACAGGCGGTTCGGACCCCGGTTTCCTCAACGACCGAGGCAACGCTGCGCGCGTTCAGGGATCCTTGGGGCGCCGCGTTGTCGGCCGAAATTGCCGCCACCCTGAACGGGGTGCCGATACTGTTCCATCATGTGGAAAACAATGTGCGCAACAAAACCCGTTTTCTTGTATTGGGCCGCAATCAGCCGAAACCGACGGGAAAAGACAAAACCAGCCTGTTCGCCAAAACACCGAACGTGTCCGGCGGCTTGGAGGGCCTGCTTGCGGCATTCAAGAAGGCCGATGTCAATTTGACGAAAATCGAATCGCGGCCCATGGACGATGCGGTAAATTTCGAAACGTGGTTTTATATTGAGTTGGACGGGCATCGCGATGATTTGGCGGAGCGTGATCTTTTTGAAAAATACGATTTGGTGTGGCTTGGCAGTTATCCGCGATTGTAGCATATCTGCCGCCGGATACCGGCGTGAAGTGGAGGATTCGAATGGAGGTTAGCCTGGGATTTCTTGCAGGGGCTGTCGTCGGGTTTGTCGTCACAATTTTGGTGATGTTGATTGTCGGCGTATCGCGCCGCGCCGTTGCATCGGGCAAAACAACGGTCATCACCCAACCGCTCGGGACCGCCGCGCCTTCGCCGGAACAACGTTCCACGCGCGAACACAGGCGAACCACCGGGCATACCATGATAGTGGAAAACATCGAAGAACGCGGCTCTCAATTGAACCGGAGCATTCAGGATGTAAAAAATCTGCTGCTTCGCCTTGCCGACGTCATTAGTTCCACCGGCGACGCGTCCGGCCGCGCGGCGGAGACCTTCAGTTCAGCGAGAGACACCATCGGTCAACTGGGCGCCGATCGCTCATCCGATTTCGGAGAAGCGCAGCGCGTTCTTGTCCAGGAAATAGACCGGGTGCTCAAGACCAACGCCACCCTTCACAGCGAACTGGAACAGGCGAATAAGGGCATTGCCGAGCAACGACGGCAGATTGAGGAATTGCGGCAACAGGCGCGTATTGATGGGTTGACCCGCATTCCCAATCGCGCCGCGTTCGACGAGCGTCTCGCCGAATACGTGAGTTTGCTGGACAGGACCGATATGATTTTCAGTTTGTTGCTTTTGGACATCGATTTTTTCAAAAAGGTCAATGACGAGCATGGCCATTTGAACGGCGATCGCATATTGCGCGGCATCGCGGCCAAAATTTCCGAAAGCATCCGGACCAATGACATTGCCACCCGTTACGGCGGGGAGGAATTTGCGGTCATATTCCCCGGTACGGAAATAAGCGAAGCGCTGGCCGTGTCCGAACGCATTCGTCGGGATATAGCCCGGACCAATTTCCGCCTGGACGAGGAAAACGTCAGGATGACCATCTCGGGCGGCGTCGCCCAATGCGAAAAGGGCATGAATACGGAGGCGATCATCGCCACTGCCGACAAGGCGCTGTACGCTGCGAAGGTCGGGGGCCGCAACCAGATAAATGCCGCCACCAACGAACGTCCAAATCACAATTCTGTTTGACGGAAAGCCCCCATCCGCCATGCGCGCCTGCGTGCTCCGCTTGCCGTCCTGAATGTTCGCCATTCCGAACCGGGCGAAGCGAGTGGGAGAATCTTCCGCATCCGGCAGTTCATACCGGGAAAGGGGCCTTCCTTCCTTGTACCCAACTCCGGACGGCGAATATAGCATCAATCGAGCGTTTTGCAAAAAGCCAAACAACAGCAGAACACCCCGCCGTTTCC
>DAIPJX010000126.1:0-6953 GCA_036770065.1 Planctomycetota bacterium | reverse complement strand
CTGGAGCTTTGCGGCCGCTTTCTGCGCGTCTTCGACTTCAATGACCAGTTCTTCTTCGAAAACCCAGTCTATATCGGGGATTTTTTTCAGATTCTCCCGGGTGCGCGCATAGATTCTTCCCGCCTCCTCCCAGTCGAAGGTGGTGCGGGCCAAACAAACGACTCCAAGCGTTACGCGCTGCATAGCAGTCTCCTTGCTGGAATGGCGATGATAAGGGCAACCATATCCACTACTGTTTTGTATTGTCCCATGCGTCACGGAAAATATCGAGACCGTCGCGAGTGTACGGATGCTTCACGGAATCCTTGTATACGGCTATGCCGGCGGTGATGATATGCGCCCCGACAGCGGCGCAGTCGGCGATTTGTTTGCCGGTGCGGACAGCGGCGCAGATGATTTCCGTCGAGTATTTTTGCACGCGGTATATGTCGGCAATCGCCCGGATATACGCCCCGGCGTCTTCGCCGTTCGCTTCTTTCCAACCGAGAAAAGGCGAAACGAAAAGCGCCTTGTTCCGACCGGCGGCAATGGCCTGCGACGGCGAAAAAACCAGCGTCACATTGGTCCGGATGCCTTCCGACTCGAGAATGCGCGAAGCCGCGACGCCCGCCGCGATGCACGGAATCTTGATGACGAAGTTTTTGGACATGGCCGCTATTTTCCGCGCTTCCCTGACCATTTCATCGGTGTTCTCGATATGGGGATTCACTTCGACGGAAATGGGAAACGCGCGGTAATCGGCCAATTTCTTGTCCGCCGCCCATTTCGCCATGCCTTCGATTGCGCTCATGAACGATTTGCCGCTGGCCTGAATATGACGCGGATTGGTCGTCACGCCGTCTATGCCAAACGTGGAATACGCTTCTTCTATTTCATCCAGCTTTGCGCTATCAAGAAAATATTTCATTTCATTTCTCCAGGGAAAAATAAAATTTACGCCATGCTCATGAACATTTCAGTCAACCGTTCCGGCGTCATTTCAACCGGGTTGTTCAATAAATTGGGATGCTTGCACCACTCGATCAGCTGCGGCAAATCAGCCTGATCGATCTTGGCGTCGGCCAACGTGCATTTCATGCCCATGGTCTTCTTCATGGCAAGCGTCCGCTCCGCCATCGCCTCCGCATTCGGGAATCCAACCGCTTTCGCAAACGCCTCCACCCTGCCGCCTTCGGCGTCGGCATTAATAAGAATCAGCCGGTCCAGCGTAAACGCGCACGCCTCGCCATGGGGAAGATGATAAACATTCGTCAGGGGGAAAGAACACGCATGAGAGGCGGCGGTCTTGGGATGGGCGAAGGCGAAACCGGCCAAAAGCGAAGCGACGCACATTTGCTCGCGCGCTTCAATGTCCGCCCCGTCGCGATAAGCGGTTTCCAGGTGCTTGAACACAAGGCTTGCCGCATATATCGCCGTCGCGTCGCAGATGGGCTGATGGTTCTTGCTCCAGTACCCCTCAAGCGCATGCGAAAGCACGTCGAGCCCCGTCGAAGCCGTGACTTGGGGCGGTACGCTCAGCGTAAGAACCGGATCGATAACGGCAAGACGCGCGTACATGAGATCCGACGCCATCGGCCCCTTGATCTTTTTCGCCGCATCCGTCAACACCGCCACGTTCGTTACCTCGCTCCCGGTGCCGGCGGTGGTGGGAACGGCGACAAGCGGCAGTCCGTGACCGACTATCGCGCCCTTTTCGCTATGATAGTGGCGGCTGGGCTTGTCCATCCCGGCGACGACCGATGCGGCCTTGGCGCAGTCCATGGAACTGCCGCCGCCAAGAGCGATCAAAAATTTCGCGCCGACGGACCGAATCATGGCGACGCACTTGTCCACCTCCTCCACATCGGGGTTGGGCGAGAGTTCGGAAAAACAACCCTTGATCCGGCCTCCGGAGAATTCGATCAGCCGATCGGCAAGGCCGTTTTTGACAAACACCGGATCGCTGATCAACATACCGCCGTCAAGACCGGCTTCCTTGAGAATATCACCAAGCTTCTCCAGACGATTCCGTCCGAAGATGATTTTCATCGGCAGACTGTATGTAAAATCCATGGGCATTCCCCTTACTTTCCGTAAATATTCTTCTCTATATCAGTGACTTTCCGAAGAGCGCCCTTGAGAAATTCCTGGCGCCACTCTTCGAGATTCTGAGTAAAATCGGTGGAGAGGAAGGCGTCGGCCATGGCGCAGCCCATTTCATCGCCGACAATCCAGCCGCCCATGGTCAAGACGTTCGCGTTGTTGATGGCGCGGCATTTCTCGGCGGCATACACCGATTCCACGCACGCCGCATACACACCCTGATACTTGTTGGCGACCACCGCCATGCCCATTCCGGTGCCACATATCAAAATGGCGCGTTCGTACTCGCCGGACTGCACCTTGGGCGCGGCTATGGGCGCAACTTCAAAAAACGGCTTCGGGTGATCCATATCCTGCGTCCCGCAGTCCTCCACTTCGTGGCCGCGTTCCTTGAGATACGCCTTAATCGCCTCTTTCAAACGAAAACCCGATTTATCTGAACCAATCAAAAGTTTCATGCGCATAATCCTTTCGTAGCCGAATCGTATGCAGAGAGAAAATACGGAATTCAAAACCTTGACAACGCCGTTATTTTCTCTTGCGGGCAACCGCTTTTTCGGAAGCGGCAACAATCTCTTTCGACGTAAGACCGAAACGCTTCATCAAGTCCGGAAAAAAACCGACTTCGCCGAAGGTGTCATGGACGCCCACCGCTTCAACCGGAAGCGGCATCTCGCCGGCCAGCACTTCGGATACGGCGGAATACAATCCGCCGAGAATGTTGTGATTTTCGCACGTAACGGCGCATCCCGCCTTGGCGGCGGCGGCCAGGATCGTTTTTCTGTCCAAAGGCTTGATGGTGTGGACATTGACGACGGTCGCGGAGATTCCCTTTTCCGCCAGCTCCTCAGCCGCGACAAGCGCCTGCTTCACCATCAGGCCGGACGCGAACACCGCAACGTCCCCGCCTTCGCGCAGCGTATCGGCGCGGTGCAAGTCAAACGTGTAGCCGTCTTGATACACCGGCTGCGGAACCTTTCGATACAAACGCAGATACACGGGCGAATCGTGATTCGCAATCACGGGAAGCGCGGCGGCAAGCTGCACCGAATCCACCGGCTCGACAATCGTCATGCGAGGAATGCTCCGCAGTACGCCGATATCCTCGAACGACATGTGCGTTCCGCCGTTCAACTCCGCCGCAACCCCGGGATCGGTGCCGATAATGACGACCTTCGCCCCCGAATAGCAGATGGAAACAGCTATCTGATCGCAAATCCGCCGCGTGGCGAACGCGGTAAACGTATTAATAAACGGCTTGAAACCATACGAAGAAAGACCCGCCCCGATACTCGCCATATTGGCTTCGGCCACGCCGACGTCGAAACAACGGTCGGGAAATTTTTCCTTGAGCCCAAACGTTCCGTTCGCCTTGGCCAGATCGGCCTCGACAATACATACATTCCCGTCTTCCCGCATCAGGCTTTCCATGCACTGCCCGAGGACCGCCCGCATCTCCATATTCTCATACATTAGCGTCCGCCTTCCATACGCAATTCAGCCAAAGCTTCCGCATACTGCTCTTTCGTCACCGGCATGTTGTGAGAACCGCATCCAGCCTTTTCGACAAAGGAGACGCCCTTCCCCTTTACCGTGTTCAGAACAATCATGGCCGGCTTGTCCATACAGGCGCGCACCTTAACAATAGCGTTGTGTATCGCCTCTACATCGTTTCCGTCCTTGACGTCGACGGCATTCCAACCAAACGCGGCCCATTTTACGGCAAGATCACCGAGACTGTTGACGTCGTCCGTGAAGCCGTCAATCTGCATCCGATTGTAATCGGTAAAAGCGACAAGATTGCCAAGACGAGCCTGGGCGGCGTACATGGCGGCCTCCCATACCTGCCCCTCCTGGCTTTCACCATCGCCCACGACCGCATAGATAGTGGCGTTGTCTTTTCGCAACCGCGATCCGAGAGCGACGCCGACGGCGCATGATATACCCTGGCCGAGAGAGCCGGTCGTCATATCAATGCCCGGGGTGCGAATCATATCGCAGTGACTGGGAAGATTGGTCGCGGGACGGTTGAGCGTTTTAAGCATGTCGGCAGGAAAAAAACCCTTCTCCGCCAATGCCGCATACACAGCCGGTCCGGCGTGGCCCTTGGACATGACGAGACGATCCCGGCCTTCCATTTTTGGATTAGCGGGGTCGATCTTCATATGTCCACCGAAATACAGCACGGCCAGAAGGTCAGCCAGCGAAAGGCATCCTCCGATATGGCCGACGCCAAGCCCTCCGATAGCATCCATCGTCAGGCGCCGGATCGCCGTCGCCTTTTGCATCACAAGATCCCTGCAGAACTCAGACATGGTTTTTCCATTTCTGTACAAACGAAACAATTACAATCTATGACAGAATCGAAAACGTAATTACGGGGAAAGAGCAAACAGAACGTGGGCTGCGGCCGATACGAAAAGAGAGATGTTATACCAAAGTGAGCCGCACTTAGGATTTTATTGTTATTTAATTTAAGTAAAAAAATAAATATCGTCAAATCCACAATATAGTGTACAATCACTATAATGCAAAACCTTTATACGTCAAGTTATTTTTGCGTCTTTTGTTATTTTTCCAAATAATTTGCGTTTACGGATATGGGGATCTTCGTTATTTTATACATTTAATTAAATAACCGGCATTCCAGATAACGGCACCGATCCAGGGAGATCGCAACAATGAACAAAAACCATTTCCTCGTCATTTTTCTCTCAGCCATTTGGGCCGGTCAGTTCCTGCTCATCCATGCCGCGACTCAGGAAATATCCCCCTTCACAACCGGTGTCGCCGTGCGTTTCGGCACCTTCATCATCCTTTCCATCGCGCTTTTTTGCGGTGGAGGCCTTTCGCGACTTTTACACCTCAATGGGGCGGGTGCAAAACTCTTCTGCGTCGGCGTTCTCGGTTTTCTTCTCGACGCCACCTCCTTCATCGGTTTTCGCTACTCAAGCGCCGACACCGGAACCGTCCTTTTGAAAACAGATGTCCTAATGGCGAACTTCATGACAATTTACATTTGCAAACATCATTTCAAAAAACTCGACTGGTTCTTCACCACAACCATTCTTGTCGGCGTCTTCCTCGTTTTGGGCATCAACCCGTACGATCTCCATTTTCAACCGTTTGATATTTTCTTCATCCTGAGCGCATTCTTCGTCACCCTGAATGCATTTCTTATCCAGCACATCCAGTCGCGATACGGCACGCCCAACACCATCATCGCCTACTACAACAACCTGTTCACCCTTATACTCTTCGCCGCCGTCACCACAGCGCTTGGACTGTGGGGAGAACTGACCGGTCTCGGCGGCAACCCGACCATCGTCGCCATTCTGGCGAGCGGAGCGGTTACGCAAACCCTCATTTACGTTTTTTACTACAAATGCCTGGCGCGGCTTCCAGTCTATCTCATCAAAATCCTCCTCCTCCTTATTCCCGTATTCAGCATGCTGTTCAATGTCCTGGTAATGAAGCGCGGCCTTACCTGGATGCATCTCGCCGGCTCGGTCATGGTCCTGGGCAGCGCGTTCGCAATTCTCTATTTCGGCCGGAACCGAACCGCCCAACCCGCACCCGACTCGGCACATAAATAACGCTTTACGTTTCAATATCTTTTTCCAGCCGCATTATGTATGATTTGAGCTTTTGATTTCGCAGCCGAACAGCCACTGTATGGAGCATCGCCATGCCGCCAAAAGGTCAGAATATCGAAAACGTCAAAATTATCAATCGCGCTTCGACACTCAAGTTGCTGTTGACCCACGGTCCAATGTCCCGAAGCGAAATTGCAGCCGAACTCAGCATTACGCCCGCAACGCTTACCTCGATATGCAAGGATTTTCTCAGCAAGGGCATTCTGGTTCAGAATGACGAACGCACCTCATCGGGCAATGTGGGGCGGAAAAAATGCCCGGTTGAATTGAACTACGACTACAAATACGTGATCGCCGTCAATATCGAATCCGTCTCTACCACCATTTCTCTTTGCAACCTGTCCGGCGCCCTCCTTGACAGCATCACGCTGGAGATGGACAAATCCCTCCCGCCGGAAAAATTCCTGTCGCAAATGGCGGAGCGATGCATCAAGCTGTTGTGGGACAATCATCTCGAAAGCGACAGGATGCTTGGCGTCGGCGTGACGGTTCTGGGGCCGGTGAATCATCATGAAGGCATTAGCCTGAATGCGTTTTCAATCTGGAACCGTCCGGTTCCGGTTCAGCGCATTCTCGAGGACGAACTGCATATACCGGTCTGCGTGGAAAGCAATGTCTGCGCTCTCGCGGACGCGTCGTTGTTGTACGGCGAGACGACCGAACCGAATGTTCTGGCTGTACAATGGGGACCGGGAGTCGGTTCCGCCTCGATTATCGCGGGCGAACTGTTCAAGGGCCGCAATTGCCAGACGGCGGAATTGGGGCATAATTTCATCGACGCCAAGGGTAAAAAGTGCCGTTGCGGGAAGATTGGATGCCTCGAAACTCACTTGTCGGTGGATGCCATCGTGTTTCAATTGGAAAAACTGTCGAACTCGCCCCGAGAGAACCCATTGCGCGATCTCGAATCCGGAATCGGCCCGCCGTCGCGCAAAAACATTCAGGCATACCTGAACGTCCCCTTCCCCGCTCTGGAAGAGTATCTGGACACGATCACCTTCCGGCTGGCGGTTGTCGTCAATAATGCGATTCAGGTGCTTGCGCCCGATCATATCATTTTGTTCGGCGATTTGTTTTCAAACGATTTGCTGTTTGAGCGTTTCAAGCGAGGCGTGTTCTCGATCAACGAGACTATCGTCGACGATATGTTCCTCCGCAGCGCTCTCCATGCGCAACGCGCATACATAGGCGCAGTCGCCTGTGTCGTCCGAAAAT
>DAIPJX010000125.1:0-6984 GCA_036770065.1 Planctomycetota bacterium | reverse complement strand
CCATGGGAACCAGACCCATTCGTCGGGGATTTCGCGGGCGGTGAAGGCGGGACGGATGGAGCCGCCGCCCTTGTCGTAGAGAACGGCGATATCGAGTTGGTATTCCTCGCCCCACTTTTCCGTAACGTATTCCATGGTGCGGCCGGAATCAAGCAAATCGTCGACCACCAGGACGCGCGATCCGGGCAGGGGCATGTCGGGATTCGACAACTGTTCGACAACGGAGGCGGACTGGTTGAATTCGTACAGGCGGAGAGCGACGGTGGTGATGTTTCGCAGGTCGAGGTAATACGCCAGCATCGAACCGACGAAAACGCCGCCCCGAGTGATGGAAAGAAGTTTGTCGTATGCGTGGCCCGCAGCGCGGACATTGTCCGCGAGGCTGATGCAATCGGCTTGAAACTGATCCCAGGACAGTCGTATCATGGTCGCTCCAAATGGTTGTGGTGCTCGTACAGAAGAATCGTAGCGTATGGATATTCTTTCGTCAATGAAAGCCGGCGGCCCGGGCAAAGAAAACAGGTGGTCGATTCTGGCGGCGCTTGCGCTGTCGGTTGTGTGCGCGTGTGTTTCGGCGTATTGCGCGGAGACGGGGGCGACTGCCCGCCAGACCGGGTTGTTCAACGAGTTGTTGACGCTCAAGCCCGAAGGCTATGCCGGACCGGAACCGTGGATGCTGGAGGTATGGGATACGGACATGGGGTTGGAGGAATGCATTGCGTTGCCGACGGGCCCCGGCAATGCGGCGTCCGTTTTTCTTCGGCTGGAGACGTTGTACGCTTCCGAAAAAGATGCGCTCATGGCGGGAGGGGAAGAGACGCGGGGCGTGTTGCTGCTTATCGAGGCGGCGGATATGGCGGAGTGCGGGCTGACGCCGGAGGCGTACCCCGAGTTCAGCGACGCGACGGCGAAGCAGCCGGACTTTATAGTGCTGCGCCAGTATTTGCGGGCGCTGTTGAAGCGGGGCGAAAGCGCGCACCGGGCGGGAAATATGGGCGAGGCCGAGCGGTGTTTCCGCGCCGCGATTGTCGCGGGCAAGCATTTGACGGACGACAGGGTGAGCGCTTTGGTGTTTATGACCGGGATGATTTTCAAACTGCGCGGCGCGCAGGCTCTCGAATCATTCCGCCGGGTGACGGGAGAGACGGCGAGGGCGGATGCGGTGAAGCGGTATATGACGGGCGTATCGGGAACGCTTCGGTTGTTGTACTGGAAGGTGAACCAGGGGCTTTCCGAATTTGCGGGGTTTGCCAGTTTGCCGTGCATTGTGCGGATTGCCCTGTATGACAAGGAGCCGTGTTGGCGCAAGGAAGCGGTGGTTCGACTGGCCGTTCTTCGCCACGGGGTGTTCGACCGGGAGAACAACCGGATGTTCCGGAACCGCGCGTTTGAGCGGACGGCGGAAGAGGCGCTCGCGAAAGTGGCCGCGAGCGACCCCGACCCGACCGTCCGGCGCATGGCCGTGTGGGCGGCGCGGAATATCCGTCCCGAACACGGCGGGGACATCCTTCATGTGTTTGACGAACCGCCGCCGTCCTTGACCGGCCGGGACGAGGAATAAAAGGGAATCGCGTGTGAACGACTTTACCGAGGGCAATGCGGCGAAGCAGATTCTGCTTTTCTCGATTCCCATGCTGATTGGCAACGTGTTTCAGCAGATATACAGTATGGCGGACGCCGTGGTGGTGGGGCGGTATGTGGGCGGAACCGCCCTGGCCGCCGTGGGCGTGGCGACCAATGTCGTCATTTTTCTTCTGGCCGCGCTGATTGGTTTGACGACCGGCGCGTCCGTCGTCATTTCGCAGTTTTACGGCGCGAGGCAGCATGCCAATATCAAGCGCGCCGTCTCCACGAGCATTGTTTTTCTCGCCGGACTTTCGGTGGTCATTTCCGTTCTGGGGATAGTGTCCTCGCCGTTGCTTCTTCGGCTGCTGAATGCGTCCCCGGACATTTTCGACGATTCGGTTCTGTACTTGCGGGTCTTGATGGGAGGAATGATTTTCCCCGTTTTTTTCAATATGTATACGGCGTATCTTCGCGCCCTGGGAGATTCGCGAAGCCCGCTGTATATTCTGATCTTTTGCACAATCCTCAATATTTTTCTGGATCTGCTGTTTGTCCGGCAGTTCAATCAGGGCGTTTTGGGCGTCGCCGTCGCCACGGTCATGGCGCAGGCGCTGTCCGCCGGGTTGTGCTTTTTCTATACCAGGCGCAAAGTCCCGCTTCTGAGCGTGACGTGCCTGACGTTTGACCGGAGCCTGTGCCGCGCCGTTCTCAAATACGGAACGCCGGCGGCCCTGCAACTGTCCCTCGTCTCGCTGGCGAATTTGACCATCACCCGGTTGATGAACTCGTTCGGCGCCGCGACCATGGCGGGCATCACCGCGGCCGCGAAAATCGACAACTTCGCCATCATGCCCGTCAGCAATGTCAGCATGGCGCTTTCCACGTTTGTCGCGCAGAATATGGGCGCGGGGCAGGAGAAGCGGGCGCGGAAGGGATTCCGGTCGGCGGCGTTCTTTATGGTCGTCCTGGCTCTCGCCATTTCCGGATTGATTGTCGTCCTTGGCCCGCGGCTTATTTCGCTGTTTCTGAACCGGGACGACGTGCACAGGGAGAGCATTCTTCGGGTAGGGGTGGGATACCTGAATATTCTGGTCGCGTTTTATTTCCTGTTCGCGTTCCTGTTTGCGTTCAATGGATTTTTCCGGGGAGTCGGAGACGCCGTTATCGCCATGGCGTTTCCGGTTGCGAGTCTTGCCATACGCACCGTGTCCGCGTACGGGCTGGTCGCGTTCGCCGGAATGGGGTCGAACGCTCTGGCGTGGTCGATTCCGGTCGGCTGGGGATTGTGTTCGCTGGGCAGTTGGTATTATTACAAAAAACGCTTCTGGGCCGGCAAAACCATTATCCGGAAAAGGCGCGAGTCGGTACGGGCATAGGATTATTCTCCCGTTTCCTCGCCGTATGATTCCAGCTTCCGGTACAACGTCTTGAGGCCGATGCCGAGACTTTTGGCGACGCTCGATTTATTGCCGTTCAGGCGGGCCAGTTCGCCCAGAATATACTGTTTCTCCACGGCGGCAAGCTCCAGCCCCGGCTCGAACGCTCCCTGGGCGGATGTTTCCTCGCGCTTCGCCGTTTCTTCCGGCAGGCTTTCCGCGCCAATCACCTGGCTGGTGGAGCGCACCACCGCGCCCTCGACCGCATTCTCCAGTTCGCGGACATTGCCCGGCCACGAGTAGCGTTTGAATATTTCCAGCACTTCGGGACTAAACCTTCGGTCCATGCCATAGCGCGCCGAATATTTTTGCCGGAAATGCTCGGCCAGGAGCGGTATGTCCTCCGGCCTTTCCCTGAGCGGCGGCATGGTAATCCGCACCACGTTGATCCGGAAGTACAAATCCTCCCGGAACAACCCGTCCCGAACCCGGCTTTTCAAATCGAGGTTGGTCGCGCAAATCAGGCGTATGTCGACCGGCAGCGTTTCCGTTCCGCCGACGCGTTCGTATTCGTGCTCCTGCAATACGCGAAGCAGTTTGACTTGCGAATCCAGCGGCATTTCGCCGATTTCGTCCAGGAACAGCGTTCCGCCGTCCGCCAGTTCGAACCGTCCCTTTCGCTGGCGGATAGCGCCGGAAAACGCGCCTTTTTCGTGTCCGAACAGTTCGCTTTCAATCAACTCGCGCGGCAATACCGCGACATTGACCTTGACGAACGGCCCGCCCTGGCGAAGCGAGAGGGACTGGATCGCATTTGCGGCCATTTCCTTGCCCGTGCCCGATTCGCCCTGAATGAGCACGGTGACGTCGGTTGCGGCGATTTGCTTTATCAGGTCTTTTACTTCCTGGATTTTTTTCGAATGCCCGACAATCGCGTCCAGCGCGCCGGCGCGGCCGACTTTTTGCTCCAGGGTCGACAGGTACAGCGCATTTGAAATGACTATGCGCAGGCGGTTCAAGTCCACGGGTTTCGTCAGGTATTCGTACGCGCCCATGCGGGTCGCTTCGACGGCGTTCTCGATGGTGGCGTGTCCGGTAATCATGACGACGGGCGTTTCCGGCTGTTCCTGCCGCGCCGAGCGCATGACTTCGAGTCCCGAGCCGTCCGGGAGTTTGAGGTCGGTCAGGATCAGATCGAAGCGTCGTTCGTGGATGTGGCGGATCGCCGCCTGTTGCGTCGCGGCCGCGTAGACGATATGGCCCAAATCACGGATAACCTCGGTCAAGGTCTCGCGGGTGGCGTCGTGATCGTCCACCAGCAAAATAACCTGTTCGTCCTGCGTCATATGCTTGTCCCGATTGCTCCGGTCATTGCTTCATCATTTTGCCGACCACCTGGGCCGCGCGTTCCGGATCGCGATTCACCGCCGAGTTCGTCCTGTCGAGATCGGTGCGGTTTTTCAACTGATTCACCTTTTCCATCAGCTTCGCTTCCTGTTCCGCCCGCCGTTTTTCGCGTTCCCGCGCCGCCTTCTTGGCCGCGCGATCCGCCGAAACCGTTTTCCATATCACCACCACTATCAACAGGAGCAAAAAAACAAAGGAAAGGAGCACCGTCATAATCGGCCTTTCACTCCGCGCATCGATAAAAAACGCAATCCCTCCCGGGATTGCGTGGGATTATCTGGTCATTGCCCTTGTTTGTCCCGCCCGGCGTCGCTACGCGTAATCCTGGAATACGCTTTTGACGTCGGCCGGCGTTTTGCATCCCGCCAATGCGCGGAGAGGAATCGGCTGCTTGGCGAAATAGGTGATGGCGCGCAATACCTGGCGGTGAACCTCGTCGTTGTCCTTGGGCGTCAGCACCATAAAAACGAACTGGACGGGCGCGCCGTCCAGTGCATTGAATCCGCTGCCGTTTTTCAAAAGCGCGAACGCCATGAGCGGCTCTTCGGAGAAACCGACGCGGCAGTGCGGAATAGCGACGCCGCCGCCGATGGCGGTTGAACCAAGCGCCTCGCGCTCGTTCAGGAGGCGGGACAGGGTGGAACTGTTTGACTTGGCCACCAGATCGGTGGAGATCATATTTTGCACCAGCGCCTTGACCACGGACACGTGATCTTCGGAAGGGAGGCCGACGAGGATGTTTTCCTCGCGGATCAAAGTCGCAAGCATTGCGGAAGGTGTGTCAGGCATCTTTTCGTCTTTCTTTAGCATGACATGCGTGAGTACGCGACAATCGTCAACTGCCTGATACCGGCAGAGATCAGTATCCAGAAACCGTTCGGGTCGGCGGCGCGTTGCTTTTGGGGGAAAACCAAAAGTTGCTTTCCGCTCTCCCTATAACGATACTCTATTGTCCGCAATGGCTTAATGCAAGAAAAAATCCATAAAAACCTTTGTATACATAAAACTTTTTCATGTTTCGGCGGAGAGGAATAAATCAGGCGTAAAGACATCGTCGGCCATATCCGACCCTCTCGACAGCGTTGGTTGTTCCACCGCAACCGGTTGGGCCGGCTGGACGGGAGACGCGGGACGCGCGGGCGTGTTTTGGGGAGCGATCCGCGGTTGCGGTTTGGCCGCTTGTTCTCCCGGATATGGTTCTGCGAACGGATTCGCCGGCGGGTCCCATACGATATCGTCATTGGCCATAATCATGTGTTGTTGCGGCATGGGCATCGCCGCCTGATGCTGAACGGGCGCGAGGCGGTTTTGCGCCTGCGGTTGCCGTTGTTCCGGCCGTTCGGGCGGGGTTTCCCGCATTGATATCCTCATGCGCGGTTCGGGCTGCTGGATTGCGGGCATGGCGTAGTCCTGTTGCCGCGTTTCCGCCGGTTCGCGGTATGGTTCCCGGTGCGTTTCGTCCATGAACGCGTTCGCGTCGTACAGAACCTGTTCGTCGCGGGCGGCGATAACCTGGCGGGAGCGCTGTTCCGCCGTTTCCGCCTCGGTCATGCGGTTTCTGATGTTCCTGAGCATCGCTTCTTCCCGGCGCAGGCGGTTCGAGTCCGTTTCGATGGACCGTTTCAGCGAATCCAGACGGGCGATTTGTTCGCGTTCCTTTTCGCGCAGCGCCTCCAGGCTGGATTCGCTTGTTTGCGTTCGCCCGGACGCGGTCGGGGCTTTCCGCTCGGCCGAAGCCATTCGCGGCGCATCGTTGCCGCTTTGCGCGCCATCCTTTTCCGGCGCGGCGCATCCGCCCAAAGCCAGCAATCCCGCCAGCGCCACCCATATATGCATGCGTCCTGTCATGGTTCGATCTCCCGAGTGCGTCCGATAATGGAATCCTCTATGGATATTATCGGCCGCGCGCCGGGGTGAACTTTACTTCTTCCGGCGGAACGGCTGAAAATTCGTTGTCAGCACGCGGGATTATCGTATACTGTTCCTTTTCCACAGAGCCGGAAACCGGCTGAGGAGTGATAATGGCAACAAACCGCATCAAGGATGAACGTCTCGCCAAACTGGCCGCGCTTCGGGAAGCGGGCGTCGAACCGTATGGCGAAAAACCCGAACTGACCGGCTCCATCGCCGATTGCATCGCCATGTGCCCCGAGCATATGGAAAACCCGGACGAAGCGCCCCGCGTCACCGCCGCCGGACGCGTCATGGCCATTCGCAATATGGGTAAATCCTGCTGGCTCGATTTGCGGGACAGATCGGGAAAGATTCAGGCCAACCTGTTGCAGAAACGCCTTGGCGACGGCTACGGATTGACGAAAAATCTTGATTTGGGTGATTTTATTGCCGTCAGCGGACTGTTGATGAAGAGCCGGACGGGCGAAGTCACCATTTTCGCCGATTCGTTTTCCTTTTTGTCCAAATCCCTCGAGCCGCTTCCGGCCAAATGGAACGGGCTGCGGGATGTCGAGATCCGTTTCCGCCGCCGTTATCTCGATCTGGTCGCGAATGAGGAATCGCGTGAGCGGTTTATTCTTCGGAGCAGGATTATTTCCTTCGTGCGCCGGTATCTGGACGAACGCGGCTTCCTTGAGGTCGAGACGCCCATGCTTCAGTCCATTTACGGCGGGGCCGCCGC
>DAIPJX010000124.1:0-7006 GCA_036770065.1 Planctomycetota bacterium | reverse complement strand
CTTGGGGGCTGGCTTCGCCCCCAAACCCCCAAGCCAGCCTTCCGCTGGACCAGGATTTTTTCATCTAATGCAACCGGAGGAGTTTGCCCAGCAATCCACTGGAACGAATGTCCATGCCGGCGTACTGGCATAATTCATGACAGCAATAACAACGGATGCATTCGCGCTCGTTGATATGCACCCGACCATCCTCCAATCGCATAGCGTGCGCCGGACAAATCCCGACGCAATACCCGCATGCGACACACGCGGCATTCGGAACCGGACTCGGCGAAATACTTCTCCGAAGCAATCCCGCCAGCCACGGCAAACGCTTTTGAATAAACGAACCGTGCATGTGCAATTCATGCATAGCGGGCAACGTCCAACATTCCGGCCGACACGACGCAACCTCGGCTCCCACAACCGCGCACGACCGCCATTCGTCAATGCCCGACTTCACGGCGGCGGCAAGCGTGTACAGACTCTCCCGCTCCAAACCAAGAACGTCCATCACAACCGCGTCAAGCGACCACGGGTCAGCGGACGCGGCCAACAACCCAACCGGATTCGGCGTGCCCGAAGACGGACCAAGACCGTCCATGCCGATAACGCCGTCCAAAATTGATACAGCGGGTTTGACCGCCATGGCGATTTCATTTATGGCGGTCGCGAACAGCAACCAATCGCGGCCGGCGCGATAATGCCATTGCAACTTGCGCGCGCCGGGAACGGCGCCGAACATGTTCTTCACCGCCAGCGTCATCAGCATCTGCCCGTGCGTTTTCAGCTTGGGCAAATTGACGACAACGTCCGCTTCCAGCGCCTCCTTCGCCAACTCAAGCCTGACGAACGAACGAGCGCGGTCCGTATGCGCAAACGGAGTGAACTCGACCAACTCAAGGCCAAGCTCGTCAACAACCGGCAGGTATCCCGCCGCTTTCGCCGCCTGACGGCACGATCCGAAACCGGGAGAATCGCCAACCAAAATGCGCTCCGCCCCGGCTTCGCGAACAAGCGTCGCAACCGCACGAAGAATCTCCGGATGCGTATTGACCGCCTTGTCGGGCGCGCGTCCAAAAACAAGATTCGGCTTCAAAAGAACCGTCGTCCCGGGACAAACAAACGCGCCCATTCCGCCGAGCGGCGAGAGCAGCTCCCGAAGCGCTGAAAGAAGAGATTGGAAATCGTAGGAAGCGTGGCGCAGAAGAGAAACGCGCGGCGCGGTCATGCGGAATCCTTCGCTTCACCGCGTTCGGCTTCGTTATCCGATATGTATTCGGTGATCAATTCGGGAACATCGCGCGAATATTCGATCATCGACAAATAATTGACCGCGACAGTAAACCAGGCAACATACCACACAGCCGAGTGCAACCATTCTTCCGTGACAATACCATCCCTGCCCGCGGCGACGGTCCAGTCATGCGCGAAAACAACCAGGAAGAAAAACGCTGTCGCCAGCGACTGGGTGAACATCTTGATTTTTCCCGACATCTTCGCCGGAACGGCATGGCCCTTCAGCGCCGCATAGCGGCGAAGAATTTGCATGGCTATCTCTCGGTACAAAACAAGAATCGGCACCCACAAACTGACCCATGGCCCGAAACGCCGACACGCGGCCAAACCGAAAAGCAAGGTCATGAAAAACGTGCTGTCCGCGACCGGATCCATGATCTTGCCGAAATTGGTAACTTCCTTCCGCGCCCGCGCCACCATGCCGTCGAACAGATCGGTCAGCATTGTGACAAGAAGAACGACCACAATGGCGAGAGAGGTTTTCCAGGCATCGGGGTTGCCGGCGGGATCGTCCAGGCGGATGATAAGCCAGAGCATGACCGGGGCAAAGGCAAAACGCGACAACGTCAATCCATTTGCCAGATTTAAAAGTGGACGGCGTTTTCGCATGCTGTGATATCCCTTTTACAAACAACATTTATGAAAAGATTATCATAAACGACCCCCCGGGTCAATCCATCTCCCCGCCGGCCAGAACAGTACCGCCGACAATCTCGTCCGCGCCGAGACCAAGCGCATCCACGATTCCGGCCATATCGGCCGTCAGCGGCGCGGAGCACTCCATCGCCTTGCCGGTGACGGGATGGGCAAATGCAAGCGACGCGGCATGCAGCGCATAGCGTTCAATCGAAATGTTTTTTCCGCCAAGCCTGACCTCAAGCCGGTAGCCGCCGCCATACCGCGCATCCGCAACCAGCGGATAGCCGAGCGCAGCCATATGAACGCGCAATTGATGTTGGCGGCCGGTGACAGGCCGCAACTCGACCAACGTAAAACGGGAAAAACGAGTGAGCACCCTGTACGCCGTCTCGGACGGCTTGCCGAGTTCGTCATGACGCACAGCCATGCGGCAATGATCGCCTTCGCCATCCGGTCCGATTGGCCAATCGATAACGCCCTCGTCTTCGGCCACAACGCCACGACACAGGGCAATGTAGGTTTTTTGCGGCATTCTGTTTTCGAAATCTTCCTGCAAAACCCGTTTCGCCGCCGCGTGCTTGGCAGCGAGAATGACCCCGGACGTATATTGATCCAGGCGATTCGCCAAACTCATCGATTCGTCCTCGGCCAATTCTTCCCTATACCGCCAAAACAGCGCATTCAACAACGTGTCGTGACGATGCTTGCCGACCGGATGCACAACCAGACCAGGCTGTTTGTTGACAACGACAATATCCTCGTCTTCATACAGAATGTCCAGTGGAATGCGTTTCGCCGCATCGTCCCCGCCCTCCGGCTCGCGGCACCGGATCAACACGGCGTCGCCGGCAAGCACTCTCCAGTTGGACGGGCGCGGCGTTCCATTGACAAGCGCCCGCTTTTCGCCGATACGCTCCTGGATGCGGGTCCGGCTCATGGACGGGATCATCGCCTTGACGTACAAATCGAGCCGCATGCGATCCTGATCCGGCATGACCGTGTACAGCAGATCGAACGGCTTGGCCGGATCAATTGCCATGGCGCGTTTCCTCCGGCTCGCACGGGACGGGGCCGAGAGCGCATCTGCCCAGCTTGCCCACCCCATAAAAGATGCCTCCGGCAATGCCCATCAGCATATTGGTGAGGCGGAACAAGAGCATAACCATGACCCCGGCCTGCGCGTTGGCGTCGCCGGGCGAAGCCATGGTCAGGAGAGTCGCCATGGCGAGTTCGCCCTGCCCCACTCCGCCGGGAGCGCCGGGGATGGAATTGATTGTCATCGCCATCGGGACAATGAGAAAATACCGAAACGGCGGCACGCCCTCGACGCCCACGGCAAGTCCGAAACACAAGCACGAAACAATGCAGGCGATATGCGCCATAAATCCGTAGAACAAGGCAAGCCATAATGTGCCGGGACGCGTGACATTGGTGGCGATCATCGTATGGGCGCGTTTGATCCAGCCCGGGCGCCCGCCCTCGGGCACGGCGCTTTGTTGCCCGTCCCGTTCGGTATTTCTATGCGAACGCCCCGCCATGGCGAGATACCCGACCAGGCCGAGGCACACCGCGCCGGTCACGACAATGAACGGAACCAGCCTGGAAAGAATCCGGTTGGACGCGAAAAATTGATAATCAATCACCATGCCGAACAGCACGACAAGAATCAGGGACGGCAAGCCAAGAAAGCGATCAAGCGTTATGGACGCAAGCGCGGGCGCGAGTTTTTGCTGATAGCCGTGGGCAATCGCATACACGCGGTAGGCGTCGCCGCCGGTGGATCCGGGCAGGAAAATATTGAAAAACGATCCGGACAGGCACAGCTTGAACGTATCCCAACAGGAAATCGAGACGCCGCTGTCGATCAACAACCGGTGGGTTCGCAGCATTCCCCACGCCGGCTGGGTGAACGATACGGCAAAACCGATCAGTACAAGGATCCAGTGTTCAGCCACGGTCCGCGCGGTAAACGCGTCGGGACGGAGTTCGGGATTTTCCAGAACAAACAGGACAAGAGCAAACGCAAAAAAGATACGATGAACATTCCATGACGGCTTGCCGAGAACACGCCATGCAAGGCCCGGAACCAAACCAATCCCGACCCAAAAGCAAAACCGGGAAAGCGCGCTCCCGCCTTCGCCCGACCAATACCCGTACGCCAGAAGCAGGAGCGCCGGAACCGGCGCCCATTCCCATACGGATGGCTGTTTGCGTGATTTTTCATCCACTGACATGCGGTGCCGTACTCCAGGAAATTATGGCAGAGAAACTCCCGTACGCCGCGACCATGATTCCCAATTGGCCGGGGATGTCCCCGGATCATCGCGAAACAATTCCGACAACGCCATGCGCGCCGCGTCCCGCACCGCCATGTCGTCCGTTTCCCGCAAAAGCGCGTACAAGGCCGGCCCGGCTTCAACCCGGCCAAGCCGCGAAAGCGCGTCGGCGGCAAGGCACGCCAGTTCGCTGTCCGCATCGGACAAAACGGCGCACAACGGTTTCACCGCCCGCGTATCGCCGATTTCCCCCAACGCCCGCGCGGCGGCGCGGCGAAACGGGAGCGAATCGCCGTTCATATCGTCAATCATGCGGGCGGCAACGCCGACCACGCCCAACTTCGCCAGCGCGACTGCGGCGGCGGCGCGAACCTCCGGTCTGCCGTCATTGAGCAATGGCGACAATCCGCCCACCGCTCCGGAAAAGCCAAGAGCGCCCAGCGCTTCGGCGGCAAACGCGCGGTTCGCACCCACCCGGTCGGACAACGCCTGAGTCAGATACGGCAGCGCGGCCGGATTTTTCGTCCCCGCAAGCACTTCCGCCGCGCGCATTCGAACCGGCGTTGACGGATGAATGCCATACCCGGCGACACAACGCGCGCCCGGCGCGTCCGGGAACATGCAACCGCCGTACCCCATAGCGTCAAGCGCCGCCAACGCTTCCAAAGCGACCATCGGATTGTCGTGCGCGGTATGGCGCAGAACCGCTTCGCCGAAATCGACATTCCGCATCGCCGCCATTGACTGCAACGCGGCTATGAGCAGCTTCGCGTCGTTTTCGGCGTATAAAAAAGCGGCGATCCGTTCCGGCGCCTGGCTGGATCCGGTCAAAGGCGCGGCAAGCGCGGAATAGAGCCGAAGCTCACGGTTCGCGTCCAGCAGGCCGTCCCATACGCACTCGGCCAACGGCGGCGGCATGGAGTCGGGTTTTTTGCGGTATTTTTCAAGCAGCCCGCGCATGACAAAACCGCGAAAGCGCCCGCGATGCGCCGATTGTCCAAGAGAGAGGACCAGCCAGTCGTCGCCCCCGGTCGTACCGCCGGGCACGGCGCCGGCTTCCCTCCCGCCCCGTTTATACAACGAATACAATTCGGGATCGTCCAGGCGCGAATACAACGTTCCAAGCGCGGCGGACGCCGCCTCCGCCAAAAAATATTCCGTTCCGAACGCCGCCTCGAGCAGCGCCGCCTCCGCCGCCGGATTGCCCATTTCGCCCAAAAGACGGGCCGCAACCTGCCGGCGCAAACCGCCGTCCTCGCCGTCCCCGCCATTCACGGCGGCAATAAGAATGCTTGCCGACGAATCGGCAAGCATGAGTATTTGTCTTGCTGCGTATTCACGCTGGCGCAGGGAAAGCGACGCGTCGGCGGCCCGGTTCAGAAAGTCGCGAGCGTCTTCACCCGCCCAGGCGCATGGAACAAGGAGCAGAAAAAGGGCCAGGAATATGCGCAATGGTTCCGCCTTTCCCTTTCCCAAACCCGGAAACGCGAGGCTCTTTATTTTCCCTTGTTTTTGTCGAGCGCGCGCGACGAACGGGTCTCTTCCTTCAGGCGGGTCGCCTTGCCGATGCGATCGCGGAGGAAGTAGAGTTTGGCGCGTTTGGTGCGTCCACGGCGCTTGACTTCGACTTTTTCGACGCGGGGCGCATGCAGGGGGAAAACGCGTTCAACGCCTTCGCCCGCGACCAGACGGCGAACGGTGAAGTTCTCGTTGATGCCGCCCTTGTTCCGGGCAATAACGACGCCGTTGAAAATTTGAATGCGTTCTTTTTCGCCTTCTATGATACGGACATGGACATCAACGGTATCGCCAACGACGAAATCGTCGATTTGCTGTTTGCAATTTTCTTTTTCCAGTTCCTGAATAATGGGATTCATGACCCGCTCCTAGACCGCGTATCGAACTTTGTCAAAAAGGTAAAAATAACCGCGCCCGAACCATGACGGCGGGCGCACTGAGAAGGAACAAGAGTACCAAACAGCATAAAAAAATGCAAGCCCATTTTTCCTTCGGCCAATATTTTTCACCTGCCCGGGACTTCGCTTTTCGCATTGCCGGGAAATACATATTTCCATATACTTTTTATTTCCAGGGTTTCCATAAAAAAAGGGGGACGGGCAATGCGCATCCTGGTCATCTATGTCCATCCGAATCGAAAAAGTTTCAACCGCGCCCTCGCCGACGCGGTCCTCGAAGAAGCGGAAGCCAAAGGCCATGAATACGAACTCCGCGACCTGTACGCCCAATCGTTCCAGCCCGTTCTGACCAACGACGACTTTGAAGCCTTCAACCACGCCGCAATTCCGGACGATATCAAACGCGAACAGGATGCGGTGACGCGGGCCGATCTGGTGATCTTTGTTTATCCGATCTGGTGGTTCGGCCCTCCCGCCATTCTAAAAGGATGGATTGACCGGGTTTTCTCCTACGGATTCGCCTATGGTCACGATACACGGGGAGTCAAGCCGCTCTTGACCGGGAGAAAAGCAATTCTCGTCAATACGGCGGGCGGTTCGGAAACGGAAGCGTTCCAAACCGTCGAGTTCAAGGATGCGATGACCACGGTAATCGATACCGGCATATTTGAATTCGTCGGGCTGGACGTCATCCTGCACCGAATGTTTTTCCAGGTGCCGTCGGCAACGGCGGAGGAACGGCGCGAAATGCTCGAAACCATCCGCAACGACATGCGAAAATTATTGTAATTTGCAACGTTCCATAAAAAAAGGACGGCTGGTATGGCCGTCCTTTTTTATTCGTGCGCCCGGCAGGGCGCACTCACTTGGGGGTGAAAGTCCCCTACGGACCCTGAT